>JAAZAR010000078.1 GCA_012514235.1 Actinomycetota bacterium | reverse complement strand
TCGGCCACAACCCGCCCCCGCTCAACCCGTGCTGCCGCCTCGGCCGCGCCTCCCACGGCGCAGCCCACGACCACCTGTGCACCGACCTCACCACCCGCCACACCGACCGCCCGGAGGACCACGCAGCTTGACTTCCTCCCCCGCCTAAAGGCGGGGGATTCCAGCGGTCGCCCGCTGGGTTTCCTGCTTCACCGACGACCGCCCCGTCCGGGAGGACTCCCGTTGAGGTCTTACACCGTCTCCACAGGCAGACGCCGCCAGCCCGGCGGCCAGGATGTTGCGTGCCGCGTTCACGTCGCGGTCGTGCACCACGCCGCAGTCGCACGTCCACTCGCGGACGTTCAGCGGCATCCTCGCCGCGACCGTGCCACAAGCCCCGCACAGCTTCGAGCTGGGGAACCAGCGGTCGATCACAACGAGTTCGCGCCCGTACCAGGCGCACTTGTACTCCAGCATGGAGCGGAGCTCCGTCCACGACGCGTCGCTGATGGCGCGCGCGAGGCGGCCGTTCTTCAGCAGGTTGCGGACGGTGAGGTCCTCGATCACGACCGTTTGGTTCTCACGGACGAGCCGAGTCGACAGCTTGTGCAGGAAGTCGCGGCGCCGGTCGGCGATCCGGGCATGGATCTTGGCGACGCGGCGGCGGGCCTTCTCCCGGTTCGCCGAGCCCTTCGCCTTCCGCGACAGTTCCCGCTGCGCGCCGGCCAGGCGGGCGCGGTCGCGGCGCTCGTGCCGGGGGTTGGCGATCTTCTCCCCGGTGGACAGCGTCACCAGGGAGGTGATCCCGGCATCAATGCCGACCGCCGCCGTGGTGGCAGGCGCGGGGGTAATGGTGTCCTCGCAGAGCAGGGAGACGAACCAGCGCCCGGCCGCGTCGCGGGACACGGTCACCGTCGTCGGCACCGCACCCTCCGGGAGCGGACGCGACCAGCGGATGTCCAACGGCTCGGCCATCTTCGCCAGCGTCAGCTTTCCGTCCCGGAACTTGAAGCCGGAGCGGGTGTACTCGGCCGACGCGCGGGACTTCTTCCGCGACTTGAACCGGGGGTACTTGGCCCGCTTGGCGAAGAAGTTCCCGAACGCCGTCTGAAGGTGGCGCAGCGCCTGCTGAAGCGGGACGCACGACACCTCCGTCAGGAAGGCGAGCTCCCCGGTCTTCTTCCACTCCGTCAGTGCAGCCGACGACTGCACGTAGGAGATCCGGCGCTGCTCGCCGTACCAGGCGCGAGTGCGTTCCTCCAGCGCCTTGTTGTACACGAGGCGGACGCAGCCGAACGTGCGCGACAGCTCGGCTGCCTGCTCGTCCGTGGGGTAGAAGCGGTACTTGAAAGCCCGCTTGACCTGCTGCGTCATGCCTCACATCGTATCAGCTTCCGTGTGAAAGGCGGCTGTTGGCCGGTGGTCGGCGGACGCCGGTCCGCCCTGGCGGCGAACCGGCTTTCCCTGCCCTGCTCCGCAGGAGCTTCGTTTCCTCCCCCGGCTGAAGCCGGGGGTATCCACGAAGGAAGGACCCGATGAACCAGCGCATCCCCCTCGACCACCTCACCAGCGACCAACTCGACCACCTCTACGAACGCGCCGAACAGGCCGAAGCCGCCCTCACCCGCGTCCAGCACGTCGCCGCCCTCATCCACGCCGGCGCGCCCTGGACCG
>JAAZAR010000064.1 GCA_012514235.1 Actinomycetota bacterium | reverse complement strand
TCCGCAGGTACGACTCCTCCGTGTGCCCTTCGGGAACCGGGTAGCTCGGCAACAGGAGCTGCTTGAGCCGCAGCTCGACCGTGCACCGCTCGGCGATCTCCAGCGTGACATCGCAGGCTTCCGGATACGCGGCGAACCGCTCGCGCATCTCCTCCGCCGACTTCAGATAGAACTCGTCGGTCGCGAAGCGCATACGATCCTGCTCGTCCAGGTTACTCTGCGTCTGGATGCACAGCAGGGCGTCGTGTGCATGCGCGTCTTCGTGGCGCAGGTAGTGCACGTCGTTGGTGGCCACCGTGCGCAGGCCGGCGCGGCGCGCCAAGGCCGCCAGCTTATCGAGCAGCTCTCGCTGCTCGGCCATACCGGCGTCTTGCAGCTCCACGTATGTGGATTCCGGGCCAAACAGCTCCGCCAGTCGGCTGATCTCCTTGAAGGCCTCGTCGTCGGCGCCGGCAGCCAGGAGACGGGCCGCACGCCCGGCCATGCACCCGGTGAGGCAGATGAGCCCTTCGTGATACTGCGCGAGCAGGGAGAAGTCAGCCCGTGGACGGAAGAAGTACCCCTCCAGGAACGCGCCGGTCGAGAGTCGGATGAGGTTCTTCCAGCCGGTCTCGTCCGCGGCGAGGAGGGTGAGATGCGTGCGCTCCTCGCCGCGCGGCTTGCTCTTGTCAAAGCGGTCCGGCACCAAGTACAGCTCGAGGCCGAGGATCGGCTTAATGCCGGCCGCCGTGGCCGCCGAGTAGAACTGGACGGCACCGGCCAGCGAGCCATGGTCGGTGATGGCCACCGCGGGCATGCCCAGTTCCTTGGCCCGCGCCACCAAATCTTTGACCCGGCAGGCGCCGTCGAGGAGCGAGTACTCGCTGTGGACGTGGAGGTGGACGAAGCTTGGATTCATCGGTGCCCCGATTCTACCGTCCAACCGGCGGCGGAGCCATCGTCACTCGCTCGCCGGTGGTGACGGCGTTCACCGCACGGGGTTTCGCAGCTCGCCGATGCCCTCCACGGCCACGCTGACCGTCTGGCCAGGTCGGATGGGGCCAACGCCGGGCGGCGTGCCCGTGAGCACTACGTCCCCCGGTTCGAGCGTCATCACCCGGCTGATGAAGGCGACCAGCTCGAGCGGCGGCACGATCATGTCGCCCACCGTACCGCCTTGTACTTCCGCGCCGTCGACGCTGGCCGTTACCCGTGCCTCCGGCGGCGGCGCGACGGGCACAACCCAGGGGCCCAGCGGGCAGAAGGTGTCGAAGCTCTTGGCCCTGGTCCACTGGCCGTCACGCTCCTGCAGATTGCGCGCCGTGACGTCGTTGGCGCACGTGTAGCCGGCGATCGCCCGTACGGCGTCCGCCGCAGTCAGGTCGCGGCAGCGCCTGCCGATCACCACGGCTAGCTCGGCCTCGTAATCGATACGACCCGTATTCGCCGGACAGACGATGGCCTCGTCCGGCCCGATCACGGCGGACGCCGGCTTCATGAAGAGGACGGGTTCGTCGGGTGCCTCGAGCCCGAACTCGGCGGCGTGGGCGCGGTAATTGAGGCCTACGGCGACCACCTTGCCCGGCCGTGTCGGCGCCAGCACCTGACACTCGCTTAGAGGCGCCTCACCCGCCTCACCCGCGCGCGAGTCGTAGGCGGGACGGTCCAGCAGCTTGACGCGGCCGGCCTCCCGCCGGCACTCCCAGACCCGGCCGCGCACCAGCACGCGGCCGAAGGGCAGCTCGCTCGGCCTCACAGCTCCTGCGCCTTGATCAGTCCGAACTCGATGGAGTCGACGAGCGCCTCCCAGCTCGCCTCGATGATGTTCTCCGAGACCCCGGTGGTGCCCCAGCTCTGATCTCCGTCGCTGGCGTCGAGGAGCACGCGCGTTACGGCCCCCGTGCCGTGTGCCTCGTCGAGGATGCGAACACGGTAGTTGACCAGCTCGATGGCCGCCAGGTGCGGGTACTTCCGTGTGATCGCCTGGCGCAGAGCGGCGTCCAAGGCGTTCACCGGCCCGTTACCCTCGGCGGTGCTGATGATGCGCTCGCCGGCCACGTGGATCTTGATAGTCGCCTCCACCACCGCCTTGCCGTCCTCGCGCTTCTCCACGATCACACGGAACGCCTCGAGGCGGAAGAGCGGCTCGTACGGCGCCAGCGCCTGGCGCAGGAACAGCTCGAACGACCCGTCCGCGGCCTCGTACTGGTAGCCGCGATGCTCGCGGTCCTTGAGACGGCGCAGCACGCGGCCCACGCGATCGTCGTCGCCCTCGAGCGGGATACCCATCTCGCGCGCCTTATGCAACACGGCGCTCTTGCCCGAGAGCTCGCTGATCAGGATGCGCTGACGGTTCCCCACCAGTGCCGGATCGACGTGCTCGAACGTCTGCGGCGCCGCCTCGACACCGGCCACGTGAAGACCACCCTTGTGCGCGAAGGCGGTCCGCCCGACGTACGGGCTGTGCGG
>JAAZAR010000006.1 GCA_012514235.1 Actinomycetota bacterium | reverse complement strand
CGACCTCCACGATCTCGTCGTCGTCCTCCCGCAGACCCTTCTTGAAGCCGCTGATGCTCTGGCCCAGGGACCTGCCGAGCTTGGGCAGCCGGGTGGCTCCGAAGAGCAGCAGGATGACGAGCGCGATGATGATGAGTTCCGGGGCGCCGAGGTTCGGCATGGTCTCTCCTTGCTTCGATTCCCGACTCCGATGGCCCGGCCGTCAGCCCGGGCACACGGCGAGAGACGCGGCTTCCGGGCACCGCGCGCTCCCGTCGCCACCAAGATGATACCGAGAGGAGCGGAACTCGTGAAACGCACCGTTCTCGGGGATCCGACTCCTGCAGCATTAGTTCCACTAGACGGAACGTACGACCCATTTATCGGTCCACAACACGCGGATTCCATGGTACTCTGGCCCGGCGCTCGCCAGGGGGAGCGTCAGTCGAGCGCCTACTCAGTGAGTCACGCTACAGGAGGAGAAGGAGGGGACGCGCACAGGGACACTTCACAACGATGTGGACGCATCGTCCGCCATGGGTCTAGACCAGACGAAGGAGCATCGTTACATGAGTGATATCGAAGAGAGGGCCGAGCAGAAGGGGATGACCCGAAGGGCATTCCTCGGCCACGCTGCAGTCGGAGCCGCCGCCGTCACCGTTGGGTCGAGCATCGTCGGGGCGCCGTCGGCTCTCGCAGCCTCGGCCCAGTCCACGTCGGTGCCCAAGAAGTGGCACAAGACCTACGACGTCGTCGTCATCGGCACCGGAGTGGGCCTCGCCGCCGCCATCGAGGCCAAGAGGGCCGGCGCCAGCGTCGTGATCCTCGAGGCGGCCGACCACATCGGCGGCCTGTACATCACCGCCGGCGGCAGCTTCTCCATGGGCGGCAACAACGTCGTCCAGCAGGCCGCGGGCGTCGTCGACAACGACGAGCAGTGGTTCCAGGACGAGATGTACTGCACCGGCTACCGCGCCCAGCCCGAGCTGGTCCGCACGCTCGTCAAGCACGGCGCGGAGACGGTCAAGTGGTTCCAGGACCTCGGCATCAAGTATGCGCCGATCGCCAACGGCGTCCTCTACGGTCGGACGCCCATCATGCGCGGCATCACGGCCCTGCAGGACCCCGCCTACCCCGGCGGCCAGGGTACTCCGAACACCGGCATCTCCTTCACCATGGTGATGTACAACGAGGTGAAGCGGCTCAAGATCCCGGTGCTCATGAACACCAGGATGACCAAGATCTTCCGCGGCAGCGACGGGGTCGTGCCGGGCGTCCAGGCCCGCGACAAGAAGGGCAAAGTCCTCAACATCAGGGGCAAGCGTGGCGTCGTCATCTGCGCGGGCACCTGGACCGACAACGATCAGATGATGCAGCAGTGGGACCCGCGTCTCGTGGGCCCGGACTGCTACGGCGACGGCGGCACGCCGTTCGACGGCACGCTGTTCACGGACAGCGCCGGCGACGGCATCCGCTTCGCCCAGGACATCGGTGCGGCCGTGTCCGACATGTCGTTCGCGGCCTACCTCTACATCTTCTACGGCGGCCGCTCCTACTGGGGCTGGGCGCCGGGTCCTGACGGCAAGATCGACTGGACGTCCAACGCGACGTACGCCGCCGGCAAGGCCATCCCGCAGAGCGCGGCGACGTTCCAGAACACCATCCTGGTGGCCAACAACGGCAAGCGCTACGTCAACGAGTCGACCCGCTTCGACCCCGTCCCGGGTGGACGCGGCGCCTACTCCGAGAACCCGGAGATGCCGTACACGGACGCCTACCTCTCGCTGCCGCAGCCGCGCAACGTCTGGATGATCGCCGACTCCGCCACGGTCGCCGCGTTGTCCTGGCCGATCGGCGAACCCACCGATTCCGAGCCGAGCACGATCACGCATCCCGATCCGCTGCGCGGCAAGATGTTCGACCCGGCCTGCATCGCGATCGCCGATTCGATCGAGGAACTGGCCGCGAAGACTGGCGTCGACGCCGCCAACCTGCAGGAGACGATCGACCGGTACAACGGCTTCGTGGACGCCGGCGTCGACGACGACTTCGGCAAGCCCAACCCGAGAGGCAAGATCGAGACGGCGCCGTTCTACGGCCTCAAGGCCAGCCTCATCCGCCACACCCAGCGCAACGGCCTGCGCTGCAACACCAAGATGCAGGTCATCGAGGACAAGGTCGGCTACAAGGCCGTCTCGTCCATCGACAAGCTGAAGACCATCCCGAACCTGTACGTCGCGGGTGAGTCCGGCAACATCTTCGGCTGGAAGCGGACCCACAACACGCTGGCCCACTACATCACGGCGGCCATCATCGCCGGCCGCAACTGCGCCAAGAGGACACCGCCTGTCAAGTAGGCCGTCCGATCTGAATCCACTCCATTGGAGGTCCCAAACATGACAGGAAGGTTCTCCAGGCGAGCCTCGAAGTCGATCGCGCTGGCCGCGTTGCTGCTCGTCGCCGTCGCGCTCTTCGGCGTCATGGCGACGTCCGCCGCGGCGACCCCGGGCACTACGACGCCCTGCGGACCCGCGTGCCACGCGCTCAACGGTACGGCTCCCGTCGTGACTCCCGTCTCCAACGACGGCGTCACTGCCACGTACAGCTTCACGTCCGTCTACGCCGACTGGGCCGTGTTCGACGGCACCACGTTCCTCAAGGCGGGCACGACCGCGCAGGACACGTTCTCCGGTCCTGCCGGCCACACGTTCACCGTCTACGCGATCGACTCGGTGGCGACCGGCGGCGCCACCACGGTCACGGCGCCGGGGCCGATCACGGTGACGCCGACCGTCAACGCCGGCGGCACCATCACGCCCTCGACGCCGCAGATCGTGACGCCGGGCTCCGACATCACGTTCACCTTCGCGGCGAACGCCGACTACCACATCGCCGACGTCAAGATCAACGGCGTGTCCAATCCGGCGGCCGTGGCGGCGGGCACCTACACGTTCACCAACGTGACGGCAGCCTCCACGATCGAGGTCGTCTTCGCTCCCGACCAGGCCTACTACACGATCACGTCGTCGGCCGGACCTCACGGCACGATCACGCCCCTCGGTCCCTGGACGGTCGGTGCGGGCGGCAGCGTCATCTACCTGATCACTGCCGACGACGACTACGCCATCGACAAGCTCCTCGTCGACGGCGTCGAAGCCCAGGACAAGATCCAGGCCGGCGCGTACTACACCTTCTCCAACGTCATGGCCGACCACACCATCCACGCCACGTTCGTGAGCACGCTGCAGAAGTGCACCGTGTCCGCCAGCGTCAAGGGCCTCAAGGCCGGCGCGGTGAAGCTGGGCAAGAAGGTCACCATCAAGGGTGTCGTGAAGCCCGCCCACAGCGGCAAGGCGACCGTCACCATCCAGCGCAAGGCCGGCGGCAAGTGGGTCAAGGCGAAGGCCGTCAAGTGCACCATCAACGCCAAGAGCGGCGCCTACAGCTGCACGTACAAGCCGGCGAAGAAGGGTGCGTATCGCGTCAAGACGACGGTCGCCAGGACCTCTGTGTTCACGGCGGCGGCGTCGTCCTTCAAGTCGTTCAAGGTCAAGTAAGACCGCTTCGGTCCCGGCCTGCTCCTGTGGGAGCCGGCCAGAGCTGGAGCAAAGACCGGGGCGGGCGGCCTTCGGGCCGCCCGCCCCTTTCCTGCTCCTGGCGGTCGTCGTTCGGTCAGCGCGTGGCGCTGGTCCCTGGCGAAGCTCTATCCCTGGAGAAGCTCTATCCCCGAGCGCGCGAAGCAGGCGTCGAAGTCCGTGCACTCCGGGTCCACCTCGTTCGCCAGGCGCACCAGCCGATATGCGCGCCGACTCACTAGGAGAAGCGGGTCCCTCCCGTCGCCCTGCGGCTCGGCGCGCGGCACCGGGAGCGAAGCGCACGCGGCGTCGAACCAGCAAGCCAGGTGACGGTCGACGACCGCGCCGTCGAAGAGCAGCTCGACCCAGTGGTAGACACACTCGCCCTCGAGCGCGGGCGCCGGCCAGGCGGGCAGGGAGGCGAGCTCGCTCTCGCCGGCTGGCGACCAGGCGAGGCCGATCTCACGCTGTGGGCGATAGACGGCGCGAGCGCAGACGGGCTGCACCGGCCCGGGCGGTTCCCCACCGGGTCGTCCCGACTCGACACCGTCGCAGATGTACACCCAGTAGACCCAGTCGTCGGCGCAGCTGTTCTCGCACGAGTCGAGGATCCCGTCGACCGTCACCTGGACACCCCCCATGGTTCGTCGTTCCCCTGAGACGCACCATGCCCAAGGCATGTGGACCTCCAGTTTAGTGGGTTCTGTGAAGCTGGGCCACTCCCGAGGCCGACCTTCGGCGATGACAAGACCCCGACAGGAGGGATCCACAGTACGCCCGTACTTGTTCTCGCCGGCGAATCCGGTACAGTCTTCAGCAGTCGACGGGAGTCCCAGGCGATCCACCGGTCGATCTCAGGACGGTGCCGGCCACACGGCGGCGCCGAGGCCCTACTGGAGGAGTCATGACCCGCTTGCGCCACATCGTCGTGTTCGCCTGCCTGCTCGCCCTCGGAGCGCTCTGCGCGGGCGTACTCGCCCCGGTCGCGGCTGCCGGTCCCCCGGATGCCATGGACCTCGCCGAGCTCTCCGAGCTGCTCGAGGCCGGGCCCGTGAGCGGCTATCTGAAGGCGACCCTCACCGGCTACACGCCGCAGCAGATCCCGGTCACTGTCGATTCCATCGTCGCAGACCCCTCCGGCGACCTCATCCTCTTCGAGGCCACCGGTCCCGAGATCGAGCGCCTGGGCAGCATCGCCGCGGGCATGAGCGGCAGTCCGATCTACGTGGACGACGGAAGCTCGGACAGGCTGATCGGGGCCCTCTCCTACGGCGCCGAGTTCACGGTCGGCGGCCTGGGACTGGCCACCCCCATCGAGGACATGGTCGCCATCCAGGACGCCTACTCGGGCAAGGCCGCCGCCCCGAGCCCCGGCGTGCGCACCCTCTCCAGACCGGTCAAGGCCGCCGGGCGCACGGTGACGCGCATCGTGATCGCCGAGGGCGGCGACGCGCGGACGCGCTCGTCGTCGCCGTCCGAGGTCGTGATGAAGCCGCTCGGCCTCATCGAGATCGGCGGCATGCGCCCCGGCAGCCGGGCATACAAGGACCTCGCCTCGCGACTCTCGCGCTCCGGCATGGACGTCCGCCCTGCGGCGGGCGGCGGCAGCTACGCCGGTCCGCCCGCTCCGGCCCTGCAGGCAGGCTCTCCCTGCTGCGCCCTGTTCGCCGACGGCGACATCTGGTACGGCGCCGCCGGCACCGTGACCTACGTCGACGGGGACGACGTCATGCTGTTCGGGCATCCCCTTGAATGGCTCGGGCAGACCGAGGCGATCCTCACGGCCGGCTACGTCGACGCGGCGTGGCCGAACTCCTACGTCCCCTACCTCATGATCTCGCCGCGCAACAGACTCGGCGCGATAACGCAGGACCGCTACTGCGGTGTGCTCGCCGACCTCTCCCGCACCCCGCGGCTCACTCCGGTGACCGTCCACGCGACGTACCCGGCCGAGGCTCGCGAGGAGACGCTCGCCTCCAACGTCGCCTCCGCGCTCATCGAGACGCCGGCATGGAGCACGCTCCCCGCCGACATCGTCGTGGACGGTCTCACCCTGGCCACCGACGCCTACCTGTATCCGGGCAGCGCCGACGTGACGACGACCGTCGTCGTAGGGGACGACACCGGCACCTACACCGTGACGCGCAAGAACATCTGGGACAGCTCCGACGATGTGGCCTGGGACGCCGCGTACGATGTGGCCGACCTGCTCACGGCGCTCACCAACGACTCGGACGGCGTCATCCATCCCAGACTGGACAGCATCCATGTCGAGGCGCAGATCTCACCGGTCCGACGCTCGGCGCGCATCGCGCGGGTGAGGTTGCCGGACGGCCTCCGCATCGGAGCTACCCGCGTCGTCATCGAGTACTACAAGTACGGCTCCGCGGCCGTGCAGCAGGTCGAGGGCAGGTTGACCATTCCCAAGGGCATGCCGCTCTCGGGCGAGCTCGACGTCTATCCCGGCGCCTGGGGGTCCTTCGAGGGCGACGACTGGGAGATGGGCGAGGCGGATCCCACGCCGCCCAGGACGCTCGCCCAGCTCGTCGAGGAGATCGAAGCGACCCCGGCCAACAACGACCTCCTCGTCGAGTTCTACCCCGAGAGCGACGACGACGGCCCCATCGCGACCGGCGTCATCCCGACCGACTCCGTGTTCACCACGGCCTTCTACCAGGAGACGCTCTCCATGTCGCTCCGCGCGCTGGTGCGGCTCGTCCCCTACGGCGGCGCCACCCGCGTGACGGGCGCCGTCGTCGGGGTCGAGGGGGACACCCCTGTGCGTCTCTACAAGGTCACCGCCGGCAGCGACAAGGAGGTCTACCTCAAGACGATCCAGGCCCGCTACGAGGGACGCTACGCCTCCTTCTCGACCACCATCGCCGGCCTCACGCATACCTGCCGCCTGGTGGCGCGGTGCGACGCCACCGACCGCGCCCTGCCCGGCTACGCCTCGGACCGGGTCAAGGTGGCGGCCTCTCTCCGCGCCTACGCCACGGTGAAGGGCGGGAAGGGCACGCTCGTGGTGCGCATCCTGCCCAAGGACGCCGTGGGCAAGCTCGTCGTGCAGCGGCGCGTCGGCCAGCTCTGGAAGACATGGCGGACCGTCAAGCTCGACGGAAGCACTGGAACGACGAAGTTCAAGCTGGCCAAGGGCACCCACGTCCTGCGCGCACGATTCGCGGGCGGCCCCGTCTGCGAGGCAGGGACGTCCAAGACCGTCCGGGTGAGGGTGCCCTGACGTCCTCGGAGGCGAAGGCGCCCTGAAGCCTCTCGCACACGCACCGCCGGCCGGCTGCGACGCAGCGTTGCAGCCGGCCGGCATGCGAGTCTCCCCTACTTCACCGTCAGGCGCCGCGCGCCGGGCTTGGCCTGCGCGTTGCCGGCGAGGTCCTTGGCGTAGACCTTCCAGGTGTACGTGCCGCGGGCCAGACCGCACCGGTACGAGTACGTCAGGTTCTTGTTGCTGGGCCGCGACCCCAGGGAGAGCGTCTTCACGAGCCTGGACCCGCGGTAGATGCGGATCGACACCTTGGCCTGCGGGCAGACGTCGTTCACGCGATAGGGCAGGCTGACCTTCTGACCGCGACGCACCGACCGGTCGGCCCGCGCCTTGGGCACCGGCTTGCCCCTGTCGTACTTGACCGTGACGCCGCCCGGCGTCTCCTCGTTGCCGGCGTTGTCCGTCGAGCGGAACTCGTAGACACACAGACCCTGCTTCGGCGTGAAGGGGCCGACGTAGGGACTCCAGGCAGCCTCGCCCTGCAGCCGGTACTGGACGGCTGCGACACCGGCGAGCGCATCGGCCGCCTCGAGCTTGACCGTCGCGGACTTGCTCCAGCCGGTCGGGACGCCGCTCACGGTCGTGACGGGCGCCGTCTTGTCCACCTTCACGGCGACCGTCTTGGGGGTCTCGGTGTTGCCGGCGTTGTCCGTCGAGCGGACCTCGTAGAGGGTCTCGCCCTCGGCCGACACCTCGAAGGGCGCGGCGTAGGTGGTCCATCCGGCCGCGCCCTGCAGGCGGTACTGCGTGGAGGCCAGACCGGAAAGCGCGTCCGCGGCCTGGAGAGAGGCGCTGACCGTGCCGTTCGTCCACCCTGATGGCACACCGCTCACCTCGGTGACGGGCGCCGTCTTGTCCACCTTCACGGTGACCGTCTTGGGGGTCTCGGTGTTGCCGGCGTTGTCCTGCGAATACCAGGAGAGCTGCGTCTCACCCTCGCCATCGATCTGGACGGAATCGCCGGGGAACCAGGTGCCGCCGCCGAGCTTGTGGTAGGTGGCGGCGGTCCCGGAATGGGCGTCGGACGCCTGGAAGACGGCGCTGACCGTGTCGTTCGTCCACCCGGAGGGCACGCCGCTCACCTCCGTGACGGGCGCCGTCTTGTCCACCCTCACGGCGACCGTCTTGGGCGTCTCGACGTTGCCGGCGTTGTCGGTCGAACGGAACTCGAAGACCGTCTCGCCCTCGACCGACACCGCGAAGGGCGCGACGTACGTGAGCCAGTCGGTCGTGCACTGCGGGCGGTACTGCGTCGAAGCGACGCCGGAGGTGGTGATCGAGGGCGCCGGCGCCGGATCCTGCCCTGCGAGCGTGAACACGACCGATTCCTTGCTCCACGACTCCGGCACGTCGACCGCCGTGGTGACGGGCGCCGTCTTGTCGATCTTGATGGCGAGCATGCCGGGCAACGAGACGTTGCCGGCCAGGTCGATGGCGCGCAGCGACAGGAGATGCGTCCCTTCGTCGCCGACGGTGAACGGCGCCGTGTAGGTGTTCCAGGCCGGCGGCGCCAGCGAGTACTCGACGCGCTCGACGCCGGACGCGTACGCGAAGGGGAAGACGGGATCGTCGGCGCCCATCTCCACCGTGACGTCCTGATTGGTCCAGTCGTTCGGGATGCCGGTAGCCCATGGCGCCGGCGCGATGGTGTCCCGTGCGAACCGCTTGACCCTGTTGTTGCTCGTGTCGGTGACGTACGCGGTGCCGTCTGGTGCGATGCAGACGCCGTACACGAACTGGAACCGATCGTCGGCCGTGCCCCAACCCCCGAAGCGCGTGACCCGCTTCCAGGTCCCGTCGACCTTGCGGTACTTGGTGACCCAGTTGGTCGCGTCGGCTTCGCCGAGATCGGTGACGTACAGGTCGCCGGCGGCGTCCACATCGGCGTCCATCGCGCTGCGCAGGTAGAGCTCGGCGTTGGGCTGGCCGAAGGCCCCGAACTTGCTGACGAACACGCCGTCGGTCGTCAGCTGCTGCACGCGGGTGCTCTCGACGACGTAGATGTGGCCCTTGCCGTCGGCGGCGACGCCGCGAGGTGAGCTGAACTCGCCGTCGCCCGAACCGGCGGTCCCGTCGCCGTCGTTCTTGCCGAACCTGGCGACGGGACTGAGCACGCCGGTGACGGGATCGAGGAGGAGTTTGTGGACCCGGTTGTTGCCCTGGTCGCAGACATACACGTAGTCGCCGTCGCAGGCGACTCCCCTGGGCCAGTCGAACTGACCGACGCCCGTCCCGCTGCTGCCGTAGGCGACGCCGAGCGCGTAGGCCTTCGCGTCGAGGCCGCCGGACAAGGGGAGAAGCGTGAGGACCCTGTTCGAGTTGCCCTCGGTGAGGACGATGATGCCGTCATCGGACACGGCGAGACCGTAGCAGTAGCCGCCGAGCTGACCATAGGTGTAGGCGCACTCCAGGACGCCGGACCCGTCGAACTTGGCGAACCCGTAGGGATTGGTGACGTACACGTTGCCGGCCGGGTCGATGTCGATGGCGTTCGGGCCGCTGCCGCTCCAGGAGTAGTCGGGGCCGTAGGCCGGCCCGATGGACGAGATGAAGCCGTAGTCCTCGGAGGTGAGGGCGCTCGTGGGGGCGGCGAGAGCCGCCGCCCCCACGAGCGCCGTCACGACCAAGATCGCCACGAACATGACCGAGCGTGATCTCATACGTTCCTCCAGTTCGTCGTGCCCCGTGACGCCGTGCCGCACGTTCCACCGCGCGATCCGTCGCGCCCACGCTGCGCTCTCAGACGCGAACCATACCGGTCTCGGGGCGACCGATGCCAGACTCCAACAGGGTCGCCGCCTGCCGGCGTCACGACGAGAGCGCCGCCTCAAGCTCGACCTCCTCGTAGACGCGCGCGCAGCCTCGGCCCGCCCTCTTGGCCTCGTAGAGCGCATGGTCGGCGCGGGCGAGCAGCCCGTCCAGGCTGGTGCAGCCGTCGGCCTCCGCGATGCCGATGCTGAGGCCCACGGGCAGGTCGACGACATGGTGCTGCGCGCGCTTGTCGATCTCGTCGATCAGGCGTACTGCGATCCGGCGCGCGGTCGCCGTGGTCGCGTCGGGCATCAGGACGATGATCTCGTCACCGCCGTAGCGGGCGATCACGTCCCCGGCTCTGACGTGCCTGCGGCAGCGCTGGGCGACGGACGCCAGCACGCGGTCTCCGACGGCGTGCCCCCGGACGTCGTTGACCTCCTTGAAGTGGTCGATGTCGAGCATCAGCGCCACCAGGGGACGTCCGTCGCGCTGCGCGGAGGCGAAGGCGGCTTCGCCCAGCTCCATGAAGTGCCGCCGGTTGAAGAGGCCGGTAAGGCCATCCACGGCGGCCAGGGCCTGATAGCGCGCCGCCAGGCGCCGGTTGTCGCGCAGCGCCAGCACCTGCCGGAGGCTGACCAGGACGGTGAGCACGACTGCACAGGTCAGCAGCCCGCTCACCGGGTAAAGCTCACGGGCGGCGGCCGCGAGCAGGAGCACGCAGCAGCTCGCGACCGCCAGATGGGGCAGCCAGCTGTGCCCGTGGGGCGCGGCGCCGGTCGACGCGGGGACCTCCCGCTGAAGCGGAGCCCGCAGCTGACAGCCGGCTGCCAGCAGCATCAAGGCCATGGCCGCCAGCCACAGGCCGTCGAGAGGCTCACTCGACTGTCCGCCGTGCACCACAGCGTAGCCGTGGACGAGATTGGCGCCGATGAACAGCACGAGTCCGGCGACGATCAACCGCAGGGCCGCCCGGCTGGACCGCGACACGCCGCGCATGAGGAGAGCGATCACGCCGAAGAGCAAGGCGGCGTCGGCGGCGATGAACACGAGGATCGCGGCGCCCTCGCGGTCGAACGCCTCGACCTTCGCGATGATCGGCCCGAGGACCAGGTACCAGATGACGGCGGCACAGGCGACGAACACGATGGCCATGTCGAACAGAAGTCTGAGACGGGCGGCACGGCCGCGTCGCTGCGTGGGGAACGAGAGCAGGCTGGCGAAGGCGAGAGGGAACACGCTCACGAAGAGCACGCCCGAGAGGACGAGCCAGGGCTCTGCATGCGAGACGGCCTCGTACACGCTCTGCGAGAGGTCCGCGAGCATGTGCGTGGTCAAGGCGAGGGCAAGCAGCCGCCAGGCGCGTCGGGTGGCCGACCCGAGCTCCCGCCGTCTCGAGACGCGCAGCGAGAAGAAGGCGGCCGCGGCGGCCATCGCCGCACAGGCGAGCGAGCCGACGACGATGTCGTCGTCGGCTCCGCCACGGCCGACCAGCTCCCACAGTCCGTAGGCCGCGAGCGCGACGAGGGCGAAGATGAGCGCGCCCCAGCCGCAGCGTGCGCCGACCCAGCCGTGGATGCCGGCCGCGGGCCGGAAGAGGCCGCGCGGCTCACCCTCGTCCGCGGACGCCGGCGGCTCGGCAGCGCCGCCGGCGTCCGCGGACGCGGCCGGCTGCGCAGCTGCCCGCGGCAGCGCGGCCCGGCCGTTCTTGCGCGGCATCAGCTTGCCGTGCTGACGCGCCCAGTCGAGGAAGTCGGCCGCCGGCATGGGGCGCGCGTACAGGTAGCCCTGCCCGCAGTCGCACCCGAGCGAGACGAGCACCGCCTCGACGGCGGGAGCGTCGACGCCCTCGGCGACGACCCTCGCGCCCAGCTGATGGGCCAGCTCGATCGCCAGACCGACGATCGTGCGGTAGCTCGGGTTCCCCACGAGCGGGTGGACCAGTGAGACGTCGAGCTTGATCACCTGTGCGAGCAGGTCGCCGAGGCGCCCCAGCGAGGAGAATCCGGCGCCGAAGTCGTCGACGGCCAGCCGCACGCCCAGCGCGTCGAGCTGCGCCATGGCGCCGGTCGTCATGGGCTGGGCGGCCACCTGTTCGGTCACCTCGATGGTCAGCGACGACCCCGGGAGACGGTGCCGGACCAGCTTCGCCGCGACGCTGTCCGGGAACCCGGGGTCCGCGAGGCACTGCGGAGGCACGTTGACGGCGACCGGGATGGAAAGCCCGGCCGCCGTCCAGCGCCGCTGCTCCGCGAGAGCGGCATCCAGCATGCAGTCGGTCAGCTGGCCCATGAGACCCAGTTCCTCGAGCTGCGGCAGGAACTGCCACGGCGCGAGGACGCCGAGGGTCGGATGGTCCCAGCGCACCAGGGCTTCGGCAGCCCAGAGCTTGCCGGTGGTGAGGTCGACCTCGGGCTGGAAGTACGGGACGAGGTGCCCGGCTCTGACGGAACCCGGCAACTCGGCTCGGAGTCGTGACTCGAGGTCGGCCGCCGGTTCGGCAGTGTCGATCACTTACACCTCATGCAGACAGGCAGCTTCACGAGCCTATTCTCGACCACAAGAGGGCTCTCCTTGAGCCCCTGTCGGCACGGGAGTCCGCAGGACGCGGACGGATGGGCCCGGGGAGGCCGACGGCGGCGCGAAGCACTATCATAGGCAGTCCCGCCGGCGTGCGGCCCCGCGAGGCCGGTCGCCTCCGGCGTGTGCACTGAGAGCCACCCGAAGGACCACCGTGAAGGGAACCATCCACATCGCCGGCGAGCGCTGCAAGGGCTGCGCGCTGTGCATCGAGTCCTGCCCCCGGGACTGCCTCAGCCTCTCCGAGGAGCTGAACCTCAAGGGCTACTTCGTCGCCGCCTTCGACGAGAGCAAGGGCTGCAACGCCTGCCGCAACTGTGCGCTCATGTGCCCGGATGCCTGCATCGAGGTGAGCAAAGGATGAAGCAGCTGATGAGCGGCAACGTCGCCCTGGGTGAGGCGGCCATCCTCAGTGGGTGCACCCACTACTTCGGGTACCCCATCACCCCGCAGAACGAGATCACCGAGTACATGGCGCGCCGCTTGCCGGCTGCCGGCGGCGTGTTCATCCAGTCGGAGAGCGAGATCGCCGCCATCAACATGGTACTCGGCGCGTCGGCGGCCGGCGCCCGGGCCATGACGTCGTCCAGCGGCCCGGGCATGAGCCTCAAGCAGGAGGGCATCTCGTATCTCGTCGCCGACGAGCTGCCGGCCGTCATCGTCAACGTGGTGCGCGGCGGCCCCGGGATGGGGAGCATCGCCGGGGCCCAGTCCGACTACTTCCAGGCCACGCGCGGCGGCGGCCACGGCGACTACCGCACCGTCGTGCTCGCGCCGTCCTCCGTCCAGGAGCTCACCGAGATCGTCCCGCTGGCGTTCGACCTGGCGGACCGGTACCGCAACCCCGTCGTCATCCTCGCCGACGGCATCCTGGGACAGATGATGGAGCCGGTGGACTTCGACGGCCTGGTGCGCCCGCCCGAGTACGACAAGCCGTGGGTGCTGACGGGCGCCAAGGGCAGGCCGCCGCAGGCCATCTACTCCCTGATCTTCGACACCAAGCTGCAGGAAGAGAAGAACTGGAAGCTGCAGCGCAAGTTCCGCCTCATCGAGCAGGCCGAGGTCCGCTTCGAGACGCACCTCTGCGACGACGCCGAGATGGTGGTCGTCGCCTACGGCATCGGCGCGCGCATCGCCAAGGGCGCGATCAAGCGCCTGCGCGACGAGGGCAAGAAGGTCGGGCTGCTGCGCCCCGTGACCTTGTGGCCGTTCCCGGCCCAGGCGCTCCAGGAGCTGGCGAAGACCGTCGACGACTTCTTCGTCTTCGAGATGAGCGCCGGCCAGATGATCGAGGACGTGCGGCTGGCGCTCGAGGGCAAGGGCCGCGTCCACTTCTACGGGCGGCCCGGCGGCGTGGCCCCGATGCCGGTGGAGCTGTACCGCATCGTCTCGCGCCACTACCTGCAGACCCAGCCGGAGAGGGGCGAGCGATGAGCACCGTGTTCGAACGCCCCCGGCTCCTCAAGGACACGGACTTCCACTACTGCCCCGGCTGCGGCCACGGCATCATCAACCGCCTCCTGATGGAGGTCATCGAGGAGATGGACCTGCAGGAGGACGCCATCTGCGTGGCGCCGGCGGGCTGCGGGATGCTCCTCTACAACTACTTCGAGATCGACGTGATCGAGTCGGCCCACGGGCGCGGCGCCGCCGTGGCCACGGGCATCAAGCGCGTGCGTCCGCAGAACGCCATCTTCTCGTACCAGGGAGACGGCGACCTGGCCGCCATCGGCACCGCCGAGGGCCTGCACGCCGCCAATCGCGGCGAGAACATCACCGTCATCTTCGTGAACAACGGCGTGTATGGCATGACCGGCGGCCAGATGGCGCCCACCAGCCTCGCCGGTCAGGTCACGACCACCACACCGACGGGTCGTGACCTGGACCTCGCGGGGCACCCCGTGCGCATCTGCGAGGTCTTCGCGGAGCTCGAAGGCACCGCGTACCTCGAGCGCGTGGCGGTCAACAAGCCGGCCGCCGTCATGAAGGCGAAGAAGGCCATCCGCAAGGCGTTCCAGTGCCAGCTCGACGGCCGCGGCTTCTCGCTGGTCGAGATCCTCAGCCCTTGCCCCATCAACTGGAAGATGGCGCCGGTCGAGGCCTGCCGGTGGATCGACGACGCCATGGTCGCGTACTTCCCGCTCGGGGTGTTCAAGGACGCGGGCGCGCCCTCCCCGGCCGGCGCCCCCGAGGAGGTGGACGCCTGATGCTCGTCAAGACCGTCATCTCCGGGTCCGGCGGCCAGGGCGTGCTCTCGCTCGGCGCCACACTCGCCACAGCCGCCATGCTCGAGGGCAAGCACGTGACGTACCTCCCCAGCTACGGGGTGGAGGTCCGCGGCGGCACCGCCAACTGCGCCGTCTGCGTCTCGGACGAGGAGATCGCCTCGCCGGTCGCCTCCGACCCGGATGTCGTGGTCGCCATGAACCAGCCGTCCTTCGTCCGGTTCCAAGGTGCCCTGCAGTCGGGCGGCCTCCTGTGCGCCAACTCGACCCTCGTGCACACCGAGACGGCGCGCGGCGACATCGAGGTCCTCGCCGTCCCCATGAGCGAGCTGGCGAGCGGACTGGGCTCGATCAAGGTCGCCAACATGATCATGCTGGGCGCCCTCATCCGGGCCAGCGACCTGATCAGCTACGACGCCATGGTCGGCAACCTCGTCGAGATCCTCGGCAAGGGCCGCGCCAAGCTCCTCGACCTCAACCAGAGGGCCCTCGCGCTCGGTTACGAGTACGCCAAGGGCCAGGACTACGCAAAGGACCAGGGCTGATGAGCATCAAGCAGCTTTCCGTGAGCCTCGCCAATGTCCCGGGCGCCTTCGCGACCATCAGCGAGCTGCTGGGGCGCGAAGGCGTCAACATCCGCGCCATCTCGGTGGCCGACACGTCGGACATCAGCACCGTGCGGTTCGTCGTGGACGACCACGACAAGGCCAGGAACATCCTCACCGGCGGCGGCTACGACCCCAAGGAGGTCGAGGTCCTGGCGGTCGAGATCCCGGACCACCCCGGGAGCGTGCTGGCCGTGCTCAAGCCGCTCAAGACGGCCGGCATCAACGTGCACTACCTGTATCCGCACTTCGGCCACATCGACGGCAACGCGATCGTCATCCTGGGCGTCGACCGGACGGCCGAGGCGCAGAAGGTCCTCGCCGACAACTGGGTGACCACGCACGGGCCCGAGGTGTACCACATCTGACGGCCGACGCCGGTCGCGGCCGGTACTCAGTACTTCTTCGCGAGCTTCATCACCCAGCGATGGACCATGTGAGGGCTGACGCCGGGGGTCACGTACATGACGGCGCACGTCCCGGAGCAGACCTGCAGCCCACGCTCTTCGGCGAGCTGCAGGGCCTCCGGCGTGTCGGTCTGCTGGTGGATCCAGAGGGATGTGATGCCGGCGTCGGCGACTCGGCGCACCCACTCCGCCGTCTCGTCCTTCGGGACCTCGAGCACTGCCGCACTCACCGGCTCCGGCAGTGACGCAAGGTCGCGGAAGCTGGCGTCGCCCTCGACGGCCTCGCCGGCCGGATCGACGGCGTAGACAGTCTTGCCGAGCTTCTGCAGGCCCCGGTAGGTGAGCTTGGGAAAGGCACGACGGCCGCTGTGACCGATGACGACGTACCCGTCCTGGTCCTCCCAGAAGGACTCTCGTGACGACGGCATGACTCCTCCTCCACCCAGGGTGAGCGCTCCTCTGCAGCGCAGATGATACGAACCGGGCCGGCCGCCGGCACCGGCCGGTGGAGGAGTCCGGCCCCTGGTCAGAAGGCCAGTCTTTGCGCGCGGACCCAGGGTGCCAGCTCTTCGCGCCGCCCACGTGTCGAGAAGGCCAGCCGTTCGCAGCGAGCGTATCGGCGGACTCGGCACAGGCTCGTCGTCGCAGCACAGCCTCCCCTAGAGAGAGCAGCCAGCCCCTGCGATATGGTCTCGCGGGCGGCATGCTGAGACCGAGTTCGGCGCGGCGGCAAGGAGGGGGCCATGCCAGAAGAGCATCCGTCATCCGGCAACAGTGGCGGCGCGGGGAGGCGGCGGCGGGTCAGGTGCCCGCGCAGCTGGTCAGCGACGTGCGGGCCTGAAGCGCTGGCTCCTCGTGCTCACGGTGCTCGTCGCGCTCCTGATCGCCGCCATGGTCGTCTCCGGCGTCCTCGTCTCGCGCGCGCTCGACGATGAGCAGCAGCCGGAGTACGGGATGCCGATCGGCCCTACACCGCCTGGCGCCGCTCTGGCGCGTACTCGCCATGACGGGGATGCGGCGGGGCGAAGCCTGCGGTGCCTGAAGTGGGAGGACATCGACCTCGAGAAGGGGAGATTGTCCGTGCGGCGGGCCCTCATCCCCCACGAAGACGGCGTCATCGTCAGCGAACCCAAGACGGCCAAGGGTCGCCGGCAGATCGCCCTCGACGCCGGCACCATCGAGGCCTTCAAGGCGCAGGCGCAGCTGCAGATGGCTGACCGCGACAACGCCGAGGTCGCCTGGGAGGAGACCGGCTACGTGTTCACGATGGACGACGGGCGGCCGCTGCACCCGCAGAGCGTCTCACGGCGTGAGACCGCGCGATCGCCGCAGCCAAGCTCCGAGGATCCGGCTCCACGACCTCAGGCGCACGCACGCCACTCTCGCGCTGCACGCCGGCATCAACCCCAAGGTCGTCTCCGAGCGCCTCGGACACGCCACCGTCTCGATCACGCTCGACACCTACTCGCATGCGATTCAACGTCATGCTCGCACCCTCCTCATGTGGGAAGATGCTGCACGGTCCAAGGTTCTGGCGAGGGGCCTTGGCCCGCCGTTCTCGGGCGTGACGCATGGTGCCGAGGCGTCTGGTCAGCACCTCGTCGGCAGAGGAGCGGTATGCGGAGCGGCATGCGGCTGGCGCGCGTGCTATGCCGCCTTCCCGATCACGCTGCCGACCTCACTTCGAGAGGCCCCCAGGGCGAGCAGCGACTTGACCAGCAGGTCGAGCGAGACCGAGGCATCGGCCGCCTCCATCTTAGCGACCCGTGACTGGCTTGAGCCGAGCCGCCTGGCGACCTGCGACTGCGTCCAGGAGTTGCGCGTGCGCAGCTCGCGCAGGTAGTCGGCGAGCGCCAGCTTCGACCCCTCGCGTCCGCCGGTCACTCCCCCGGAGCAGAGTGGCGTCGCGATGTCCGAGACCACTGCCGCCTACGGAAACGCCTACCTCTTCATCAACGGCACGTCGAGCTACAACGAATACAACGGTGGCGCCCATGCGACCTACCGCGGCGCTCAGCTCTGGTCCTCGGTGAAGACGGGCGCAGAGACGCTGCCCGAGCGCACCGAGTACGCGGACTACCACCCCTGCGGGGAGCCCCGAAGCACGACCCTGGTGGACGTCGTCCTCGAGGAAGGCGCGGACCCGCAGGATCTGACCAGCCACGCCAGCTACGACGCCTTCGGCCATCTGCTCACGGCCACCGACCCCCTGGGGACGGTGACCGAAGAGAACGACTACGACGCCGCCGGCCGCCTGATCAGTCAGACCGGCCCCGAGAGCGCGACCGGCCCGGACGGCGGCGCGCCCGCCTACTCGCAGACCCAGCACTACGTCTACGACGCCCTCGGGCAGGTGGTCCGCAGCTGGAAGACCTCGAGCGACCCGGCCCTGGACGGCAAGCTCCTCGGCCTTACCGAGAACGCCTACTCGCCGAGCGGCCTGCTGCTTCGCGAGGCCCATCTCGACGGCTTCTCCGCCGGCCAGGCGGAGCTCTGGCACGTCAGCCACCTCTACGACGGCTCGGGGCGCAAGGTCGAGAGCAACGACTCGCGCGCCGGCGGCCTGCCGGCGCGCATCGACTACGACCGCCACGGCAACGTCGTCGCGAGCTGGCCCGAAGGGCGCAGTGCCTACAACTTCCACGGCGCCGAGCGCATCGCCTACGACGAAAACGACCGCAAGACCGCAAGCTGGGAGCCGGGCGGCGACCTTGGCAACGAGCTGCCCTCGGAGGAGCTACCGACGAGTGAGTTCACCTACGACGCCGACGGGCGCCTGGTGCGCACCGAGGAGCGTACCGGGAGCTGGAGCGTCACGCTCTACGACGCCGCCGGGCGCGGGGTCGCAAGGCAGGCGCCCACGGGAAGCTGGGATGCGGAGGATGATCCCTTCGCCCTGCAGCGCGAGCTCACCGACTACGACCTTGCCGGAAGCGCGGTGCGCGAGTTCGACTCCTCGGGCGTCAAGACCGAGCACCTCTACGACCTCGCCGGGCGCGAGACCGAGGTGACGCTGCTCACGCCCGAGCCCGGCGACGGCGGCGAGAAGCCCGATGACGGGGTCACCGGCTTAGACAACGCGCGCACCGTGACCAGCTACAACAGCGCCGGCTGGACGCTGCTCGAGAACGGCATCGAGGCGGTGACGACGGCGACCTGCTACGACGCCGCCGGGCGCGTCACCTCAAGCACCGTCGGCGACGTGAAGACGAGCGTGACCTACAACTCCGCCGGCGCCGTGCTGACCACCGCCGTGGGGCCGCCCAGCGGCGACCCGGCGCGCATCGTCAGCACCTACTACGACAGCTTCGGCGGGGTGCTGCGCGAGGTCGGTGGCCCGGTGGGCAATGAGGCGGCGCGCTCGGAGACCTCCTACGTGCGCGACTCTCAGGCCCGCGTCACCGAAGCCGTCAAAGCCGTGGGGTCGAGCGGCCCCTCACGCGTCGTCTTCCGGCGTCAGTTCGCCTACGGGGCAAGCGAGGACGAGACGGCGGTGATCCAGTCGCTCTCCTACGGCAGCCCGGCCTCCGGCAGCCTGCAGCCGGCCGAGGACGCGGAGCTCATCACCAGCGTCACCAACGTGGACGTCGCCGGGCGCGACCAGGCGGCGAGCGCTCGCCGTCTCCTGCGCCGCAACCTTCTCACGCACCCGTCGTTCGAGCTCGACGAGGACGCAGACGGTATGGCCGACGGCTGGACGATCTTCGAGACCGCAGTCGGCGCGCCGGTGTTCTCGGCTTCGGGCGCTGCCTACAGCGGCGCCGCCGCGCAGCGCGTCACCTACGCGGGCCAACCCGGGGACGCGGCCTCCATCTTCGCCCGCACGCTGACGCCCGACGGCTCGCTTGCGGCCGGCGACGCCTGCACCGCCTCGATCAATGTTGCCGGCGCGCCCGCCAACAGTGGCTGCAACCTGACCCTGTACCTATACGCCAAGAACGCAGCCAACCAGAGCATCGGCTCTCCGGTGTCGACCTCCGTTCCCATCCCCACCTCGAGCTCCTACGCGCGCTACTCGGTCGCGTACTCCTCGCTTCCCGAGGGCACCGATCACGTGATCTTCTACGTCTACGTGATCGGCATCGGGCCGAGCAGCCAGATCGACCTGCGCCTCGACGGGGCGCTCATCGAGCGGAGCGCGACCCTGGGCAGCTACTTCGACGGGGCCAGTGCCTCGGCAGGCTGGGAGGGCGCCGCGCACGCCTCCACCTCGGTGCTGCGCAGCGCCGAGGAGGTGAGCTGCGCGACCACCGGCCGCGACCCCGCGGGGCGCATCACCGAGGTCGGACTCTCCCTGCAGGGGGCGGCCGCGCTCACCTCCGGCTTCCAGTACAGCGCCAACAACCGCCTCACCCGTCAGACCGGCGCCGGCTTCGACCCTGCGGCCGAGAACCAGGTCTACTTCTACCAGGCGATGACCGGCTGGCTCCTGCGCCGCAAGATGGACTTCGCGAGCGCCGCGGGCCTGCACGGCGACATCGACGCCGGGTACACCTACGCAGAGAGCGGGCGCCTGAAGGCGGCGGGCGGTGTCACCTACACCTTCAACGGCGGCGGCGCGCTCACCAAGGTCACGGGCGGCTCGACTACCGACACGTTCACCTACTCGCAGCGTCAGAAGGTCACGGCGATGAAGGAGGACGGCGCCACGGTCGCGACCTACCAGTGGGACAACGCCAACGACCGGCGCGCGAGCGAGAAGAACGCCTCGGGCACGGTCACGCGCCGCTACACCTACGGCGCCGACGGCATGCTGGCCCAGCTCGAGCAGGGCCAGACGACGCTCGACTTCGTCTACGGCGCCGACGGCCAGCGCCTCTCGATGGTGCGCACTGGGGGCTCGAGCACGACGACCACCACCTACACCTACGACGGCCTCTCCCTGCTCGCCCTCTCGGGGGTGAACGGCGCCCAGAAGTGGTCCGTCTCGTACCTCTACAACGCGAGCGGCGTCCCCTACGCCGGCTATTACGAGGACCTCGGCGATGGCGGGACGACGCCGCGAAGCGCCTGGTTTGCCATCGTCACCGACCTGCGCGGCGACGTCGTCGAGCTGCTCGACAGAAACGGCGCCCCCTTCGCCAGCTACCGCTACTCGGTCTGGGGACAGCCGCAGGGCGGCACGAGCGGGGTCTGCTCGCGCGCAACGACGGCGATCAGTGACGCTGACCTTGCGAGCGACATCGCCGCCCGCCAGGTGCTCAGGTACTGCGGCTACGTCTACGACGCGGCCAGCGGCCTCTACTACTGCTCGGCCCGCTACTACGACCCCGAGACGCGCCAGTGGACGAGCCGCGACCCGGCGAAGGCCGACGGCGTCGAGAGCGCCTACCAGTACGCCGCCGGCTCGCCCACGCTGGCCAGGGACCCCTCAGGCGAGCGACCGGACTACGGTTCAGGCTACATCGCGCGATACAACGCAGCTACCCACCAGTGGTATCCGGTCAGGTACGGCAGGATCGAGCCCTGGCGCCCGTCGCCGACCCTCCTCCTGTGGGAGGCCCTCTGGAGACCTCCATCGTGGACGCTGACGCCGGCAGCCACGGCGGCGGTGCATGGGGCGAACGTGAAGGCGTGTCCCCGCAACTTCACGGGCAGCTCAAGTGCGAGCGCCATTGCGTCCGGCTGGGGTGCGGTCGGCGGCTTCATGATGGACTTCGCCGAGAGCAGCGTGAATGACATCGGGTTTCTCACCGGCTGTCCCTGGGCTGAGGGCCCATTCGGAGACAACGAGAACGCGAACAACGCCCTCGCGGCAGGCATCATGATACTTGACCCCTTCGCCGGTGGCGGCGGGTTGCGCTCGGTCGGCGCAGGGGCGCGTGAGGCTGCTGTTGCGCTTCGGGGTGTCAAGGCGGCCAAGGGTGGCATCGGCCCTGTGCTGAAGGGCGAAGCGGGAGTGAAAGCGACAATCAGGGAGATTGAGGCTGCGGGAGGGCAGGTCTTGGCGGAGCAGCCGACCATATATGCTGGCGGCATCCGAACGAGACCGGACTTGTACGTCCAGCTGCCCAATGGGAAGCACGCGTTCATCGAGGTGAAGACAGGACCATTTGCTCGGTTGAGCAAGAATCAGGCAGCCGCCTTCCCGATCCTCATGGCGCAGGGCGGTCGAGGGGCGGGCTTGCGGGCGGCGGAAGGAGGAATCGAGGGTGCGATTCCGGCGATTCCGGTGTGGGTTGTTCATCGACCTTAGGAGGCCGCGGCAATGAGGATGATCGAGCGCGTCAGTGCCCCCCTGCTGGCCGAGCACGGGTTCAAGAAGCGTGCGGGAGCAGTGTTCACGATTCCGATCGCCGACGGCGTCTTGGGGTGGCTTGGGCTGAACAGCGCGACGAAGTACACGCCCAAGGGGCATGCCAATGTCAATCCCATCGTCGGCGTGCGGAATCAGCGTGTCGAGGAGCTCGTGGCCGAGCTGAGCGGCGAGCGACCGCATCCCTACAATCCGCCGACGGCGAGCACCCCGATCGGCTACCTGCTGCCCGAGAGGGCGTACAGGACATGGGACATATCCGAGGAGTCCCCCGAGGCAGTGGCGGACATGGTCGCGACCATCGTCGAGTACGGACTGCCCTTCATGGAGGAGCACGTCGAACTGTCCGCACTACGGTCTCTGCTTGCGGGGGGGCACGCAGGGCCGAACCACAAGGTCGCCTACCGGCTGCCTGTCGCGATGCTGTTGCTTGGTGAGGGGCAGCGAGCGACGGAGACGGCAAGCCGCATGCTCGCCGACATCAGCCTCCACGAAGATGAATGGACGAGGCACTACCGTTCATTCATTGCCGAGCTGCATGCCTCCGTCTTCTCAGGTGAGTAGACTTCGGTGGGCTCTGAGATAGCGCGCGCCTCTCGAGGCCTACGAGCGAGATCCCGGCGCGAACCCGGAGGCGCCTCCGATTCGCCGACGTGATGCTGCCGAGACGCCTCATCACGGCCAGGCACGCCTGAGAACGCACGCGCATCGGCTCGACGCCGAACCTTGGACTGTGCAGCACCTTCCTACATAGGCGCACACCGGCCGTCATGGCCATCTGACAACTGCAAAACCTCCATCAGCGGTTCGACTCCGCTCGCCGCCTCCAGACTTTTCCCTGCACTTGGCGATTTCCGGTGGTGCGCGACCGCGCACTCTATTTCTGATTCGGCAAGACTGCCGACAAACTGCCGACGAGACCTAAGATGATAGGAGCGCATCGCGCAGTACGCGCCGGCACGGGCAGGCAGCGTCGGCGCTTCGTTGGCACAGGGTGGGGAGCGGCGGCCGGCTACCTCGCGATCGCCTGTGGTGCCCACCAGGGGCGTAGCGACGGCGGGTCGCTGAGGGCGTCGTCGTCTGCCGGTAGCTCCATCCCACCGTCGTCGTCCTCGAAGCTGCGACCGTACTGGTCAAGGATTACTCCACAGCCTCAGAAGAGAAGCGGCGGGCTGGGTTGATGCCCGGCTCCTCAAGGGATCCATGCGCCGCTATGCCACCGTGCGAAGATGCGTCTAGCCT
>JAAZAR010000154.1 GCA_012514235.1 Actinomycetota bacterium | reverse complement strand
CGGCTTCATCAAGCGCGAGTCGCGGCCCAGCGAGAAAGCGATCCTCGCAGCGCGTCAGATCGACCGGCCCTTGCGCCCGCTGTTCCCCAAGGGCTTCATGAACGAGGTCCACGTCGTCGTCACCACGCTCTCGGTGGACTTCGAGCAGTCGTACGACGTGCTCGCCACCATCGGTGCGTCGGCGGCCCTCACCATCAGCGACATCCCCTTCGGGGGCCCCGTGGGCTCCGTGCACGTCGGGCGCATCGACGGCCAACTGGTCGTGAACCCGACGCTGCAGGAGCTGCAGGACGAGTCGGACATGGACCTCGTGGTCACCGGTACGGCCGACGCCATCGTCATGGTCGAGGCCGGGGCCAAGCAGGTGTCCGAGGACGTCGTGGTCGAGGGACTCAAGCTCGCCCACGAGGAGATCAAGAAGATCGTCGCCACCCAGCTCGACCTGCAGCGTCAGGTCGGCAAGCCCAAGTACGAGGTCGCGCCGTGGACCGTGGACGAGGGTGTGCTCGAGGAGGTCCGCACCGGGTTCGGTGCGGCGCTCGACGCGGCCACGAGCATCCCGGGCAAGAAGGAGCGCATGGACGCCACGGCCGAAGTCAAGAAGGCCGCGGCCGAGCAGTTCATCGGCGAGGACGCCGACCTCGAGCGCGTCGCGCAGGTCAAGCGCGCGATCGCAGCGCTCGAGAAGGACATCATCCGCGAGCGCATCGCCGTCAAGAAGATCCGCCCCGACGGACGCGCGACGGACGAAGTCCGGCCCATCTCCTGCGAAGTGGGCCTCATCCCGCGCACGCACGGCAGCGCCCTGTTCACGCGCGGCGAGACCCAGGCCATGAGCCTGCTCACCCTGGGCGGCACGGGCGAGTTCCAGCGCATCGACGGCCTCGGCATCGAGGACAAGAAGCGCTACATCCACCACTACAACTTCCCGCCGTACTCCGTCGGCGAGACCGGCTTCATGCGCGGACCCAAGCGCCGCGACATCGGCCACGGCGCCCTCGCCGAGCGCGCCCTGCTGCCGGTCCTGCCCAGCGAGCTCGACTTCCCCTACACGATCCGCATCGTGAGCGAGATCCTCGAGAGCAACGGCTCGTCCTCGATGGCGAGCGTCTGCGGCAGCACCCTCAGCCTCATGGACGCCGGCGTGCAGATCACCGCGCCGGTGGCGGGCACCGCGATGGGCCTCATCAAGGAGGGCGACGACTACGTCGTGCTCACGGACATCGCCGGGGTGGAGGACCACCTGGGCGACATGGACTTCAAGGTCGCCGGCACCGCCGAGGGCATCACCGCCCTGCAGATGGACATCAAGATCACCGGCGTCACGTTCGAGATCCTCACCGAGGCGCTCGAGCAGGCCCGCAAGGCCCGCCTGCACATCCTCGACAAGATGGCCGAGGCCATCAGCGAGCCGCGCAGCGAGCTCAGCCAGTGGGCGCCGCGCATCTTCACCATCCAGATCAACCCCGACCAGATCGGGCTCGTGATCGGCAAGGGCGGAGAGACCATCCGCGGCATGACGGAGGAGTTCAGCGCCGACATCGACATCCAGGACGACGGCACGATCTTCATCTGCGCCCCCGACCAGGAGGCCGCGGAAGGCGTCATGAACCGCATCCAGTCCATGACCAAGGAAGTCGAGGTCGGGGACGTGTTCACCGGACGCGTCGTCAAGACCACCGACTTCGGCGCCTTCGTCGAGCTCAAGAAGGGCACCGACGGCCTGCTCCACATCTCCCGGCTCGCCCCCAAGGGGCAGCGCGTCAAGAGCGTGGAGGACGTCGTCAAGCGCGGCGACACGGTCACGGTCGAGGTCGTCGAGATCGACAAGGCGCGCAACCGCATCGGGCTCACGCTCCTCAAGGGCCCGGGCGCGGACTGACGCGAGAGTGCAGAGCAGGGGAACGGCCATAGAGGCCTACCGCCTGTCAACGCTGGACAACGGCCTGCGGGTGGCCACCGAGCGCACCGAAGGTGTGCGCTCGGTGGCCCTCGGGGTCTGGATCGCCGCGGGATCGCGACTCGAGCCCATCGAGCTCGGGGGCATCTCCCACTTCATCGAGCACCTCATCTTCAAGGGCTCGTCCAAGTACACGGCGAGCGAGATCGCCCACATCTTCGACGACCTGGGCGCCGAGCCCAACGCGTCGACCTCCAAGGAGCACACGCTGGTCAACGCGCGCCTGCTCGACGAGGACCTCGAGACCGCGTTCGAGGTCATCGCAGAGATGGTGGCCCGCCCCAGCTTCGCCGACCTCGACCAGGAGCGCGAGGTCGTGCTCGAGGAGGTGGCGATGTACGAGGACTCGCCGCCCGAGCTCATCCACGACGACCTCTCCGAGGTCGTCTTCGGCGAGCACCCGCTCGGGCGGCCGATCATCGGCCACTACGAGACCCTTTCGGCGCTCGACCTCGCCACCGTGCGCGAGTACCACGACGCCCACTACGTCAATCCGGGGATCGTGATCGCGGCGGGCGGCAACGTCGACCACGACAAGCTCTGCGACCTCGCCGCCCGGCACTTCCGGCCCGAGCCCGGGGCGGTCGTGGCGCTCCCGGAGCTCACCGCGCCGGAGCGGCGTCACGTGGCCCGCTTCACGCGCAAAGACACTGAGCAGTACCACGTGTGCCTCGGCGGGCCGGGCCCACGCCGCGGCGATCCGGACAGGTACGCCGTCTTCGTGGTCGACACGATCCTCGGCGGGTCCTGGAGCTCGCACCTCTTCCAGGAGGTCCGGGAGAAGCGCGGGCTTGCGTACTCCGTGTACTCGTACACCTCGCTCTACGCCGACGCGGGCCTGACGGCCGTCTACTTCGGCTCGCGGCAGGAGGCGGTCGAGGAGGCGATGCAGGTCATCCTCGAGGTCCTCCACCACCTTGAGGACGAGATGTCGGACTCCGCCATCACCCGGGCCAAGAACCATCTCAAGGGACAGCTGGTGCTCAGTATGGAGAGCCCGGGCGCCCGGATGCAGTCGCTGGGACGGGCCATCCTCCTGGAGCAGCCCGTCCTCAGCGTCGACGAGGTGCTCGAGCGCATCGACGCCGTCGACCGGGACGATGTCATCGCCGCCGTGCGGCGATACTATGATCCCGAGACGTGGTCGACGGCCTGCATAGGCCCCCAGCCGGAGCCGTTCCAGGCCGTCGTCCAGGGGTTCGACCGGGAGGAACGGTAGGGCATGAGCGAGATGCCCCGCGTGCACACGACGGAGGAGCCGGCCGCGTGATCGACGTCCTCGTCACCGGCGCGGCCGGCAAGATGGGCGCCCTCTGCGCCTCCACGATCGCCGCGCAGGACGACATGCGCCTTGTGGCCCTCGTCGACCCGCGCAAGGGCGATGGGGGAGAGGTGCCGTGGTTCGGGGACGTCCCCTCCGCGCTGGCGCTCACGTCCCCGGCGGTCGCGCTCGAGTTCAGTGTGCCCGGCGCCGTGTACGAGAACAGCGCGGCGCTGCTCGAGGCCGGCGTGCCGACCGTGGTCGGGGCCACCGGCCTCAGCGACGACCAGGTGGCGGAGCTCTCCGTCAGGGCGGACGCCTCCGGCGCGGCGCTCGTGATCGTCCCGAACTTCGCGCTCGGGGCCGTCCTGCTCATGAAGTTCTGCTCCGAGGCCGCCAGGCACTACCGGCATGCGGAGATCGTCGAGACGCACGAGAAGGGCAAGCTAGACGCCCCGTCCGGGACGTCCCTGCGCACGGCGCGGCTCATGGCGGAGGCGCCGGGGTCCGCCCTGGCGGCGCCGCCCGGCGCGGATCAGGACTCCCGCGGCCTCGTCGTCGACGGCCGCGTGACCGTCCACAGCCTGCGCCTGTCCGGCGCCGTGGCGCACCAGGAGGTCGTGTTCGGGGGCGAGGACGAACTCCTCACCATCCGTCACGATTCCCTCTCGCGGCGCTCGTTCATGCCCGGCGTGCTGCTCGCCCTGCGCCGCGTGCGTGACCTCAGGGGCACCGTCGTCGGGCTCGAGCACCTGCTCGATGGGCCCACCGTGACTCCAGAACGACACCGCCGGGAGGAGACGACGTGAGCCAGAGCCTCGGGACCATCCTGACCGCCATGGTCACGCCGTTCGCCGCCGACGAGTCGGTGGACCACGAGAAGCTCGCGGCGCTCGCGGAGTTCCTGCTCGAGAACGGCTCCGACGGCCTCGTCGTGGCCGGCACGACGGGCGAGTCGCCGACCCTGAGCGACGACGAGAAGCTGGAGATGTTCCGCACCGTCGTCGCCGCCGTGGGCGGCCGTGCCCCCGTCGTTGCGGGGACTGGATCGAACGAGACGCGGCACAGCGTGGACCTCACGCGGGCGGCCGAGGCGTGCGGCGTGGACGCCGTCCTCGTCGTCGTGCCCTACTACAACAAGCCGCCGGAGCGCGGCCTGATCGCCCACTTCCGGGCCGTGGCTGCGGCCACGAGCCTGCCGGTGATCCTGTACAACATCCCGGGCCGGTGCGTCGTCAACCTCTCTCCGGAGGCCCTCGCGGAGCTCGCGAAGGTCGAGAACATCGTCGCCGTCAAGCAGGCCAACCCGGACCTGTCCGAGACGGACCGACTCATGGGACTCTGCGACCTCGCCGTGTACGCGGGCAACGACGACATGCTGGTCGACGTGATGGCGCGCGGCGGCGCAGGTGGCATCTGCGTCGCCAGCCACGTCGTGGGGCAGCGGATGGCCGAGGTCGCCCGGCTCTGTCGCCAGGGCGACCTCGAGGCGGCCCGTGCCGAGGACGCCGCCCTGCACGCGCTGTACAAGGCGCTGTTCGTCGCCGCCAATCCCATCCCGGTCAAGGCGGCGCTCAACCTGCTGGGGCACGAGGTCGGAGGCCTGCGCCTCCCGCTCGTGCCCGCCACATCTGAAGAAGAAGCCCTGGTGGCCGCGGAGCTCAGGCGACTCGGCCTGCTCGGCGCCTGAGCGCGAAGGTGCCACCACGGACACACGAGAAAGAAGCGACATGACTGACGCCGTACGGATCACGCCCCTCGGAGGCCTCGGCGAGATCGGCAAGAACATGACCGCGGTCGAGTACCGCGGCAAGATCGTGGTGGTCGACTGCGGCATCGAGTTCCCCCGGGACGAGATGCTGGGCATCGACCTCATCCTCCCGGACATCCGCTGGCTGCTGGAGCGCAAGGACGACGTCCTCGCATTCGTCATCACCCATGGTCACGAGGACCACACCGGGGCGCTCCCGTTCGTCCTCAAACAGCTCAACCGGCCCGTCTACGGCAGCCGGTTCACCCTGGCGCTCGTCAAGAGCAAGCTCGACGAGCACGGCCTCATCAGGTCGGTGGAGGTCAACGAGGTGAGCGAACGGTCGCGGCTCCGGCTCGGCCCGTTCGACCTCTCGTTCATCGCCGTGAGCCACAGCGTGCCGGACGCGCTCGCCGTCGTCCTCGGCACCGACCTCGGCGCCGTGCTCGTCACCGGCGACTACAAGTTCGACCACACGCCCATCGACGGGCGCATCACGGACGTCAACACCTTCGCCCGCCTCGGCGAGGAGGGCGTCCTCGCGCTGCTCGGCGACTCGACCAACGCGACCAGCATCGGCTCGACCTCCTCCGAGAGCGTGGTCGGCCAGGCCTTCCACCAGATCTTCGCCGAGGCGGAGGGGCGTGTGATCGTCGCCTGCTTCGCCTCGCACATCCACCGGGTGCAGCAGGCCATCCAGATCGCCCACCTGCACGGCCGCAAGTTCGCGGTGTCGGGGCGCTCGATGCAGAAGAACGTCAACATCGCCCGCAACCTCGGCATCCTCAAGGTGCCCGAGGGCGCGATGATCAAGCTGACGGAGATCGACCAGTACCGGCCGGAGGAGATCCTCATCCTCACCACGGGCAGCCAGGGAGAGCCGCTGTCGGCGCTCACGCGCATGGCGTTCGACGACCACCCGCAGGTCGAGCTCAACGAGGGCGACACGGTGGTCATCTCGGCCACCCCGATCCCCGGCAACGAGCTCAGCGTCATGAGCACGGTGAACCGCCTGCTCAAGTCGGGCGCTACCGTCATCCACGGCAGGGAGAGCGGCGTCCACGTCAGCGGTCACGCCTCGCAGGAGGACCTGCGCATGATGCTCAACCTCGTGCGCCCACGGTTCTTCGTGCCGGTGCACGGAGAGTACCGGCACCAGCACATCCATCGGCAGCTGGCGCTCGAGGCGGGCATCCCGGAGGAGGACATCTTCATCCTCGAGAACGGCGACGTGCTGGAGATCGACGGCGACAACGCCGAACTGGTGGACCACGTGCCCGCCGGCATGGTGTTCGTCGACGGCTTCGAGATCGGCGACGAGGAGGGCCTGGTCCTCCGCGACCGGCAGCAGCTCGCCGCCGACGGCATCCTCATCGCCGTCGTCACGGTCGACGCCCAGACCGGTCAGTCCGTCGCGACGCCGGAGCTCGTCGCGCGCGGCTTCCTCCACGACGACGAGCGCCTCAGGGACGTGCTGGACGAGTGCAGCGGCGCCCTGCAGGAGCTCATGGCCAGGCTCGGAGCGGAGCGCGTCACCGATCAGAAGCTCATCCGCGAGGACATCCACCAGCGTCTCTCCGAGCTGGTCTTCCAGCGCACGAGGCGACACCCGCTCATCATGCCGATGGTGGTCGAGGTCTGACGCCGGCACGAGCGGGCGGGCGCGCCGATACCCGCTAGGGATTCATCGGCGCGCGTCGAACACCGTCCCATGGCGACTGCACGCCCGAAACAGGCTCGTCGGCGCGCGGGCGCCGGGCCAGGTCCCCGCTCCCGCAAGCCCTCCGCGACCTCTCGCGCCCGACCGAGAGCCGACACGCGAGGCACCGGCAAGGACCCGGGCTCCCGGCATCGCCGGGAGCTGGGGGCCATCGCCTGCCTCGCGGTCGCCGTCTTCCTCGCCTTCGTCCTGTACCTCGGCTGGGACGGCGGCTCGCTCGGCCGCTGGCTGAGCGACGCGGCCCGCTGGCTGGTCGGCATCCTCGCCTTCGTCCTGCCGCTGCTGCTCGGGTTCGTCGCCTACCTCCTCGTCGTCAACGAGGAGAGCCGGCCGCGACGCGGGCTCACCTGGGGCGTCGCGTTCATCGTCCTCGGGGTCGCGCTCGCCGCCGCCGCCGATGCCTTCGGCATCTTCAGCGGCGAGCGCGTCCACGCATTGTTCCGCGACGAGTACATGAGCACGCACGGCGGCCTCCTGGGCGAGGCGCAGTGGGCCGTGCTGAGCCCGTTCATCGGCCGCGTGGGCGTCGACGTGCTCGTGGTCGCCCTCATCGTCGCCGGCCTGCTCCTCGTGACCGGCTCTTCGCTGCGCCAGTGGGCGACGCACTCCCGCGAGGGGATGGCGAAGGCCGGGCGGGCGGCCCGCTCGCAGGCCGAGGCGCTCGGAGCCCGCCGCAGGGAGGCCGCCGAGACCCGCGTGACCGACCTCGACGAGTCGCCCACCATCGACGCTTCGGACGAGCTGCGCACGTCCGTCCTCCCGGCGGCGACGCCCGCGCTCGACTACTCGCGGGCGGTCCCCGCCGGCCCCCACCTCATCGACGGCGCGGAGACGGCGCCGGAGATCTTCGGCGAGCCCGCGCCGGCGGCGGATGCCGACGACGAGCCCGAGCCCGTCGTGGCCGCCGACGAGGGCGTGCAGCTCTCGCTCGCCTCAGCCGCCGCCGCCAAGGCGGACGGCGAAGCCGGGCAGGGCGACGCCGAGGTCGCGCTCGCGTTCGCGGATGCTGAGCGGCGCCAGTGGACGCTTCCCGACCCGTCCCTGCTCCGCCGGCTGTCGCAGGCGGACGGCGAGTCGCCGGACGCCATCGCCCGGGTCGCGGAGCGGCTCATCGCCACGCTGGCCAGCTTCAACATCCCGGCGCAGGTGGTCGGCACCGTCTCGGGCCCCCGGGTGACCCGCTACGAGCTCCAGCTCGAACCGGGGATCAAGGTGGGCAAGGTGGCCAACCTCAAGGACGACCTCAAGTACGCGCTGGCGGCGACGGAGGTGCGCGTCCTCGCGCCCATCCCGGGCAAGACGGCCGTCGGCGTCGAGGTACCCAACATCCAGGCGAGCTACGTCTCGCTGGGGGACGTCCACGGCCCGTTCCAGCAGCATGCCTCGCCGATGGCCTTCTGGATCGGCAAGGACGTGACCGGCAAGCCCGTCTTCGCCGACCTCGTCAGGCTGGTGCACCTGCTGATCGCCGGCACCACCGGCTCGGGCAAGAGCGGCTGCCTCAACGCGCTCATCACCTCGATCCTGCTACGCGCCACCCCGGACGAGGTGCGCATGATCATGATCGACCCCAAGAAGGTCGAGCTCAGCAACTTCAACGGGGTGCCCCATCTGCTCGCGCCGGTCGTGACCAACATGAAGCAGGCGACCTACGTACTCGACAACGTCTGCCGGGAGATGGACCGGCGCTACGACGTCCTGTCCAGGAACGGCTGCCAGGACATCCGCCAGCTGAACAAGAAGCTCGCCCGCGCCGGCGAGGAGCCCATGCCGTACACCATGGTGATCATCGACGAGCTGGCCGACCTCATGATGGTGGCCCCTTCCGAAGTCGAGGACTCCATCATCCGCCTCGGCCAGCTCGGACGGAGCTGCGGCATCCACCTCGTGGTCGCCACCCAGCGCCCGTCGGTCGACGTCGTCACGGGCATGATCAAGACCAACATCCCGTCGCGCATCGCGTTCGCGGTGAGCTCGCAGACGGACTCCCGCATCATCCTCGACCAGGGGGGCGCCGAGAGCCTGCTGGGCATGGGCGACATGCTCTTCAGCCCCATGGGCAGCAGCAAGCTGCTGCGCGTGCAGGGTGCTCTGGTGACGAGCCCCGAGATGAAGCTCGTCACCGAGCACTGGAAGCGCCAGGCGAAGCCGGAGTACCACGAGGAGCTGCTCGAGAACCCGGCGGGGCCGGACGCCGAGCAGCAGGCGCAGTCCACCGGCGGCGACGACCTGCTCGGCGAGGCCATCAAGACGGTGGTGAACACCGGCGCCGCCAGCGTCGCGCTGCTGCAGCGCCGCCTGCGGGTCGGCTACGCGCGCGCCGGCCGACTCATCGACATCATGGAGGAGATGGGCATCATCTCCGGCTACGACGGCAGCAAGGCACGCTCCGTCCTGATCGACGAGGCCGGCCTGCCGGCCGCGCTGGCGCGGCTCAGCGGCGACCCCGTGGACGAAGCCGGGCCGGCGGACGACGAGACGGCTGAGGCGCCGGAGGGACCGCCTGCGGCGGTCGGGCCGGCGTCTGGCTCTCTGGAGTGAGGCCTCCGCGGCGCCCGGCCGTTTGTCTTCCGGGTACCCCGTTACTAGACTGTACGTTCGGGTGATCCACGGCCGCGACTGAGGAGTGCGTCCACCGTGTTTGAGATCGGCAACACCCTGCGCGAGGCCCGCGTCCGCCGCAACCTGACGCTCCAGCAGGTCGAAGAGGACATCAAGATCCGGGTCAAGTACGTCCAGGCCATGGAGAACGAGGACTGGGACGTCATGCCCGGCGTCACCTACGTCAAGGGCTTCCTGCGCACGTACTCCACCTACCTCGGCCTGGACCCGAACGTCATCATCGACGAGTTCCGCAGCCGCGCCATGGTGCCCTCCGAGGAGTTCCACGAGCCGTTCGGGGGGTCGTCGATCATCGGCAAACCGCGCAGCCACCGCGGGCGCAACACCATCGTGGTCGTCGCCGTGGTCTGCCTCCTCGCCCTCGGGGCGATCTACACGCTCGGCATCCTCAACGGGGACGACGGCGATGCCGAGCCCACGACCAGGCCTGCAGCGCTCGGCATCGGCAGCCCGTCGCCCTCGCCGAGCCAGTCCCCGAAGCCCGAGGCGACGAGCACCGGCCTGCCGGCGTGGCAGCGCAATCTGATCAAGATCGAGGCCACGGACGGCGACTGCTGGATGGAGGTCAGGCGCAACGACGCGCAGGGCATCGTCCTCTTCTCCGGCACCCTCCAGAAGGGCGACGTCGAGAAGTTCAAGGGCAAGCAGATCTGGATGACTCTCGGCGCGCCCGGCAACGCCCGGCTCAACGTCGAGGGCAAGAACGTCAAGCTCAAGAGCGACACCGGCCCGTGGACCGTCGAGGTCGTCAAGGGCCGCGTCGTCCAGGGTCCCGACATCTGAGGGGCAGGCGATGGCCAAGGAGTTCTCGTTCGACGTGGTGTCCCGAGCGGACATCAACGAGGTGCGCAACGCGGTCAACATGGCGCAGAAGGAGATCGCGACGCGCTACGACTTCAAGAAGAGCGTGAGCAAGGTCACGCTCGAGGGGGAGGCCCTCGTCCTGGTCTCCGACAACGAGGGCAAGCTCAGGCAGGTCGTGGACCTGCTGGAGGAGAAGCTGGTGCGCCGCAAGGTGCCGCTCAAGGCCGTGCAGTACGGCAAGGTGGAGGAGGCCCTCGGCGGCACCGTCCGCCAGCGTGCCCCCATCGCCCAGGGGATCCCCGAGGAGAAGGCCAAGGCCATGAACAAGCTGCTGCGGCAGAAGTCCAAGAAGGTCAAGGTCCAGATCCAGGGCGACACCCTGCGCGTCTTCTCCGCGAGCAAGGACGACCTGCAGGCGGCGATGGCTGCCCTCCGCGAGGAGGACTGGGGCATCCCCGTGCAGTTCGTCAACTACCGCTGACGGCCCGGCGCCGGGCGACCCGAGGCCGATCACGGGCGGCACCTTCTTCATCCAGACCCTCGGCTGCCCCAAGAACGAGGCGGACTCCGAGGCGCTCGAGGCCCGGCTCCGTGCCGCCGGGCACAGCCCGGCGCCTGCCGGCCGGGCCGACGTCGTCGTCGTCAACACCTGCGGCTTCATCGACGCGGCCAAGGAGGAGTCCATCGAGGCCATCCTCGACGCGGCGGAGGCGGCGCACGAGCGTGGTGCGCGGGTCGCCGCCGTCGGGTGTCTCGTGGAGCGGTACCGCGACGAGCTCGCCGCCGAGATCCCCGAGGTCGACCTCTGGTGCGGCCTCGACACGGCACCGCTTCTGGAAGCGCTCGCGCGGCGCCCGGAGGGCGGGGCGGGGGGAGAGGCGGGCTCCGGGCCCGCCGTGCCGGTCCCGCGGCGCCCACGTCCCGTCAGCGCCTACCTGAAGGTGTCCGACGGCTGCGACCGCCGCTGCGCCTTCTGCGCCATCCCGCTCATCAAGGGAGACTACGAGACGGTCCCGGCGGAGGAGGTCCTCCGGACGGCGCGCGCGCAGCTCGCCGCCGGCGCGCGCGAGCTCGTCCTCGTCGGGCAGGACACGTCGCGCTGGGCGCAGCCCGGCTGGGGAGGGATGAGCCGCCTGCTCGCAGAGCTGGCGGCTCTGGAGCCCGGCCCCACATGGCTGCGCCTCCTCTACCTGCAGCCGGACGGCATCGACGACACGCTCCTCGAGGCGCTCGCGACGCACGCCGTGCCCTACGTGGACGTGCCGCTCCAGCACGCCTCCGGCGCGGTCCTGCGCCGCATGCGGCGCAGCGGGGACGGCGCCGCCCACCTGGCGCTGCTCGAGCGCGTGCGCGCCGCGCTGCCCGGCGCCGCCGTGCGATCGACGTTCATCACCGGCTTCCCCGGCGAGACGGACGCCGAGTTCGAGGAGCTCGAGGACTTCGTCCGCGAGGCTGGGCTCGCCGTGGCCGGCGTGTTCGTCTACGACGAGCAGGAGGGGACGGCCGCGGCCGGCATGCCCGGCGCCGTACCGCACGAGATCGCCCTCGAGCGCGCCGCCCGCCTCGGTGAGCTCATCGACCGCGAGGCGACGCGCTTCTGGAGCGCCCTCACCGGCCGGGAGACCGACGTGCTCGTCGAGCGCGGCACCGCGCGGGCGAAAGGCACGGCCGTCGGTCGCATCGCCCTGCAGGCGCCGGATGTGGACGGCAGGGCCGTCCTGACCGGCGCCCGCGTCCGCCGCGGACAGCTCGTGCGCGCCGTGGTCCGGGACGCCCTCGGGTATGATGTGGAGGTCGTCGCCTCGACAGGGGGACCGTGACCAGCCAGGGCAAGCGCAGCCAGCTGAACCTCGCCAACAGCATCACCATCGCGCGCATGCTGCTCGTGCCGGTGTTCCTCGTGCTCCTCTTCAGCGAACTGCCGGAGCTGTGGGGCGACCTCGCCGCGGCCGCCGTCTTCATCCTCGCCGCGGCGACGGACAAGCTCGACGGCTACGTCGCCCGCCGCACGAAGCAGATCACCACGCTCGGGCAGTTCCTGGATCCGCTGGCCGACAAGCTGCTCATCGCCGCGGCGCTCATCGCCCTGGTGGCGCAGGACCGCGTCGCCGCCTGGGTCGCGACCGTCATCATCGTGCGCGAGGTGGCCGTCAGCGTGCTGCGCATCATCGGCGTCAGCCAGGGAGTCTCCATCCCGGCGGACAGGTACGGCAAGCTCAAGACGGTGCTGCAGATCGTCTACATCGTCTACGTGCTCTTCCCGACGGCGGACATCGCCGAGTTCATCAACGTCTCCACGGATGTAGCGGTGGCCATCCAGTGGGTCCTGGCCGTCGCCGTCGTCGTGGTCACCCTCTACAGCGGGGTGCGCTACTTCATCAACGCGCGCGGGATCATCCGCATGCCCGGGACCAGCGGCTGATGCCACCCGGAGCGCCGCGCGCCACCGTCGTGCTGACCGGCAACGAACTGCTCGACGGCCGCACCCGAGACAGCAACGGAGCTTTCGTCTGCGAGGACCTGAGCCGCCGCGGCGTCAAGGTCATGGAGTCCCTCACCGTCGCCGACGACCGCGAGCGGTTCTCCGCGTGTCTGCGCCACGCGCTCGAAAACGAGCCCGACCTGCTCGTGCTGGGGGGCGGGCTCGGGACCACACACGACGACCTCACCGCCGAGTGCCTCGCCGAGGTCCTCGGAGTGCCTCTGGAGGAGGACCCGAGAGCGCTGGCGTGGGTGGAGGAGAAGATGCGCGAGGTGGCGGCACGCCGGCGCCTCGACTTCGACGCCCTGTTCGTGCTGGCGCGCCGCCAGGCCCGGTTGCCGGCCGGCTCCACTCCCGTGCCGCCGGCCGGCGTCGCCCCCGGCATCGCCGCCCGCGCCGGAACGACGCGCATCTTCGCCTATCCCGGCGTGCCCTACGAATTCCGGCATATGTGGCTCGAGACGGCGGCCTCGCTGGAGCGCGACGGCTTCTTCCCCGACGTCGCGGTGCGCACGGTCCGCATCTTCGGCGTCGGGGAGCTGCAGGTGGGTCCGGTGCTCGACGCACTGCCCCAGGACCGCGTTGAGCTCGGCATCACCGTGGGTGGGGGAGAGGTGACGGTGCGGCTCCGCAACCGCCGCGAGGCGGCCGCGGAGGCGCAGGCGGACGACCTCGTGGCGGCGCTCGAGGCGGCCGTCCCCGTCTATTCCACGGACGGCCGCACGGTCGACGACCTCGTCGCCGACGGGCTCCGCAGCCGCGGCGCCACCCTCGCCGTCGCGGAGTCGTGCACGGGCGGGCTGCTGGGCGCACGCCTCACCGCCCGCCCGGGGAGCTCCGACTACTTCGTCGGCGGCGTCATCAGCTACAGCAACCAGGCCAAGATGGACCTGCTGGGCGTGCCGGCGGACATGCTCACCCGGCACGGCGCCGTCTCCGAGGAGGTCGCCGCGGCCATGGCCGAAGGCGCCCGGGCCGCGCTCCGCGCCGACTTCGCGCTCTCCATCACCGGCGTGGCCGGTCCGGACGGCGGCACCCCCGAGAAGCCGGTCGGCCTCGTCTATCTCGGGTGCGCCGGCCCCGACGGCACGCGGGTGCGCCGCAACGGCCACCCGGCCGACCGCGACACGGTGCGCACCTTCAGCGCCACGTCGGCGCTCCACCTGCTCCTCGCCGGACTCGCACCGTGAGTCCGGCGCCCCCAGCGCAGTCCGGTGAGCAGCCGGCGCGACTGCGCCTCTTCGTCGCCTGCGATCTGCCGCCCGACGTGGAGGAGGCGGTGCGGGACTGGCAGCGTCGCGAGCTCGCCGGGCACGACGACCTCCGGGTGCTGCCGACGCTCCACCTCACGCTCGCGTTCCTCGGCAGCGTCGATGCGCGCCGCCTGCCGGACCTCCAGCGGGTGCTCGCGGGCGTCTCCTGGCGCCGCGCCGAGTGCCGCCTCAAGGAGCCGCTCTTCCTCCCGGCACACGGCAGGCGCCGCGTCGTCGCGCTGGAGCTGGACGATCCGTCCGGGACGCTGCATACACTGCAGCGTGAGGTGTCCGCCGGGCTCGCGGCCGAAGGCCTGTACGAGCCCGAGAAGCGCCCCTGGCTGCCGCATGTCACGGTCGCCAGATTCCGCCGTCCAGGTCACCATTCTTCCCTGCAAAATGTGAACATCGGGGCATTTGGTGTCGTCCGGATGGTCCTGTATAGTAGCGACCTGAAACCGGGGGGTGCCGTGCACACCCCGCTTGCAGATTTCCCCGCGTCCTGAGCTGGAGAGGAGCGTCACCTTGGACAAGGACAAGGCCCTCGAGGCCGCCGTCACACAGATCGAGCGTCAGTTCGGCAAGGGCAGCGTCATGCGCATGGGCGACCACCCGGTGAGCGACGAGATGCAGTGCGTGCCTACCGGGTCGCTGGCGCTGGACATCGCGCTCGGCGTCGGCGGCGTGCCGCGCGGCCGCATCGTCGAGATCTACGGTCCTGAGGCCTCCGGCAAGACCACGCTGGTCTACCACCTCATCGCCCAGGCGCAGCGGCTCGGCGGCCAGGCGGCCTTCATCGACGCCGAACACGCCATGGACCCTGTCTACGCCAAGGCCATCGGCGTCGACGTCGACAACCTCCTGGTCTCTCAGCCCGACTACGGGGAGCAGGCACTCGAGATCGCCGAGATGCTGGTCCGCAGCGGCGCGCTCGACATCGTCGCGATCGACTCCGTGGCGGCCCTCACGCCCAAGGCGGAGATCGAGGGCGAGATGGGCGACAGCCACGTAGGCCTCCAGGCCCGGCTGATGAGCCAGGCGCTCCGCAAGCTCACCGCGACGGTCCACAAGTCGAACACGACGCTCT
>JAAZAR010000087.1 GCA_012514235.1 Actinomycetota bacterium | reverse complement strand
GCGCCCGCGGCGCACTCGCCGCCGTCCGGCAGCACGTCGCCGTGCGCGGCCGCCGCGAGGGCGCCGGCGCCCGCCGTCCCGGCCGCCTGCTCGCGGCCCTCGTCCATCCACCGGGAGATGAGCGCGACGCCGACCACGGTCACCACCATGCCGGCCAGCGTGGGCAGCCCGAACGCCGTCCCGACGATGAGCCAGGCGAAGAGCGCCGTCCAGACCGGGTCGGTGCTGGTGATCGGGGCGATCACCGCCACGCGCTACCCGCGCAGGGCGAAGTAGTAGGCGTTGAAGGCGACGAGCCAGGTGCACACGGCGGCCAGGGCGATCCAGCCCGCGGCCGCCGCGTTGATGCCGAACCCGTTGCTCCAGAGGCCGAACGCCGTGAGCGGCACGGTGATCGCCAGCAGACCACCGACGGCCACGAGCCGCACGAAGAAGTTCACCGCGACGGGAGTCACGGAGTCGAGGATCCTCTTGTTGACCACGACGACGAGCGCCCAGAGCGCGGTCATGCAGAAGGCGGCGGCTATCCAGGCTGCGTACGTGCTCGTGGGGACCCCCCGTCGGCTCGGCACGAGTCTACCCCCGGCAGGTATACTCGCGGCAACGGAACGATCACTGCGTCTCGACGCAGGGTGGAGGGCAGGATGAAGACGACAGTCGGCAAGACCAAGGTCGAACTCGCGAACGGCGACATCACGCAGCTCGAGGTGGATGCCCTCGTCGCCCCATCCTCCACGGAGCTGTGGATGGACCACGGTGTGGCCGCCGCCATCAAGCGGGCGGGCGGCGAGGCCGTGGAGAAGGAGGCCGTCCTGCAGGGCCCGGTCGCGCTCGGCGAGGCGGTCGTCACCACCGGACACGACCTCAAGGCGCGCTGGGTCATCCACGTCGCGCTCACCGACGGCAGCACGCCGTCGGCCGACGCCAGCGCGGTCACCGCGGCCGTGCGCGCGTCGCTCGTGGCCGCGGAGCGCGCGCACGCCAGGTCGGTCGCGCTGCCCGCCTTCGGCACCGGCGCGTGCCACTTCCCGCTCTACCAGTGCTCCAGCCTCATGGTCACCGAGATCGTCTCGTACCTCAAGGAGCATCCGCGCACGCCGCTGCGCCACATCATGCTCTCGGTGCACGACGATGCGGCGCGGGCGGCCTTCACGAACGCGCTGGCCGGGGTCAGCCGCCTCTAGCCCGGCGCCGGCGCGGTCCGGGGCACTTGCCCTGCGCGCCGGCGTCAGCCAAGCTTGTCCGGGGTCTCCGCGTCGTGCAGCACGGCCGGATCTCAAGGGGACCGAACGTCGCCGAGTCACGCGTCCGGTCACGCCATCTCAAGGGGACCGAACGCCGAGTCACGCGTCCGGTCACGCCATCCCGGTCCGCGTGACGTATCCTTTCTCTTGTCCACGCAGCGCGTAAGGATGGCGTATGGGCGGGAGTCTTACTGATGTCGACGGGCTCGCGGTCGGACACTGGACCGACGAGCGGGCGGCGACGGGCTGCACGGTCGTCCTGTGCGACGGCGAGGGCGCGGTCGCCGGCGTGGACGTCCGTGGCGCGGCTCCCGGCACGCGCGAGACGGACCTGCTCGACCCTGTGAACGCGGTCCAGAGGGTCCACGCCGTGGTCATCGCCGGCGGCAGTGCGTTCGGGCTGGACGCCGCCGGCGGGGTGATGCGGTGGCTGGAGGCGCACGGCCGCGGGGTGGAGGTGGGGCCGCTGCGCGTGCCCATCGTCCCCGCGGCCGTGCTCTTCGACCTGCCCGTCGGACGGCCGGACGTGCGCCCGGACGCGGCCGCCGGAGAGGCCGCCTGCGAGGCGGCCTCCACGGCGCCGGTGCCGCAGGGGTCGGTCGGCGCCGGCACGGGCGCCACGGTCGGCAAGTTCGCCGGCTTCGAGCGCGCCGTCAAAAGCGGTATCGGCTCGTCCGGCCAGCGTCTGTCCGGCGGCGTCGCCGTCGGGGCGCTCGCGGCCGTCAATGCAGCCGGCGACGTGGTGGACCCGGCGAGCGGCGCCGTCGTCGCCGGCCCCCGCCGGGACGGCGGCGGCTTCCTCCGCAGCCGCGACTGGCTGCAGGAGCACGACCCGCGGATCGGCGTCGGGCAGAACACCACGTTGGCGGTCGTGGCTACCGACGCCGTCCTCACCAAGCCCGAGGTCGCCCTCGTCGCGCGCATGGCGCACGACGGCCTGGCTCGCGCCATCGACCCTGTGCACACCATGCTGGACGGCGACACAGTGTTCGCGCTGGCGACCGGAGCGTCGGGACAGCGCGCCGACGTCACCGTCGTCGGCACGGCTGCCGCGAGCGTGCTCGCGGCAGCCGTGCTCGCGGCGGTGCGTGAGGCGACGTCGCTGGCGGGCGTCCCCGCCGTCCGCGACCTGGCGCCCGGGACGGGTGCGGGGAGCGGGCCTGCGGTCGCCTCCCCAGGTGGTCCGAAGGCGTGACGGCCGCCGGCACGGACGGTGCCGCCCGCGGCGGCGTCGGGCGAGAGCTTCCGCGCTGACGGGGGCGGCCGGCCGGCTCGCTGGCCGGCCGGCCGGCCGGCTCGCCGCGTGTCCGGCCCGTCAGCCGGCCAGCTTGAAGCGCCGACGCTCGCGCAGGACGCCGCTCGCCGTCTCCTCTACGAGTACCAGTTCCGCGGCGCGGGCGGCGAGCGGCAGGCGTGGCGCGAGCGCCGCCTCTATCGCCGTCCGGTCGGCGTTCGAGGGGTCGATGGCGACCACCACGTGCGGCGCCACATCTTCGAAGGCGCCGCCGAAGGGCGGGCACTCGGGCCACTCGTCCCAGAGCAGGCGGGTGAGGGCCGAGAACGGCGCCGACGGCTCCGGCACCAGGACGGCGGCGTCCGCGAGCTCCGCGACGCGCGTGAGGGAGAACGAGAAGGCCGGCACGGCCGCCAGCAGCTCCGTGAGCCGGCGCTCGACGGCTGCGTCTGCGGCCTCGACGGGGAGGAACGGCCAGAGCGCCGTCACGTGCGGCGGCAGGGGCCGAGCCCCGGCCGGCAGCCGCCGCAGCCAGGGCGCGACCAGCGGCCGCGCCGCCTCCACGGGGACGACGAGGCCGGTGGAGAGAGGGCGGCTCACGCGAGACCCCTCAGGACGCGGCGGCTCGCGCGCGGTACGTGCGTGCGCTTTCGTCTCACGCCGACCCGGACGGTCTTGTCGGCACCTGGCTGAGGCGGAGCTTCCAGACGTTGACCATGGCCTCGAAGAAGATGTCGCTGCTCATCTTGCTCTCGCCCACCTTGCGGTCCACGAAGACGATGGGCAGCTCCACGATCCGGAAGCCCATCTTGTGGGCCCGGTACGTCATCTCGATCTGGAAGCCGAACCCCTTCGCGTCGATGGAGTCGAAGTCGATCGCCTCCAGCACCGTGCGCCGGAAGCACTTGTAGCCGCCGGTGAGGTCCCGGTACGGCAGCCCGAGGATCGCCTGCGCGTAGAGGCAGCCGCCGCGGCTGATGGCCTTGCGCGAGAGGCTCCAGTTCTCGACCCCGCCGCCCCTGACGTACCGCGAGCCCAGGACGAGGTCGGCGCCCTGGTCGATGAGGCGCAGGAAGTGGGGGAGGTAGGAGGCGTCGTGGCTGAGGTCGGCGTCCATCTCGAAGATGCGCTCGGCCCCCATCTCGAGCGCCCTGCGGAATCCCGCGAAGTACGCCTTGCCGAGTCCCTCCTTGCCGGTGCGGTGCAGCACGCTCACGTCCGGCACCTCGCGGGCCAGTTCGTCGGCGAGCTCGCCGGTCCCGTCAGGAGAGTCGTCGTCCACCACGAGCGTGTGCACCTGCACCTTGTGGCCGTCGGCGACCTCGCGGATCCGGCCGAGGGCGTGGCGCAGGTTCTCACGCTCGTTGTAGGTGGGGAGGACGATGACGTTCACGGCCCGGCAAGTATAGCGCCACCGGGTGGCTTCTCGCTCGTGCGCTCGGCCGGCCCTTCCGTCCGGCAGGTCTGCTAGCGTCACGCACCGTGGTCGGGGCGTCGGCAAGATCGGCGGCCGCGCGGTCGCCTGATCGACGGAACTGAGAGACGCAGACTCACCCTGAAGTAAAGGGTGAGTCTTTGCGGCCAGAAAGCCGGCCCCATCGACGGCACGGCCGCTTGCGGGACCGGGCGAATACACTATAGTGGTGGTCGAACTGACCCGGGGCACCATATATTGTGGTGAGGTCGTATTCGCTTGCGTTGCCCGTTCTGCACCAGTGAAGAAAGCAAGGTCGTCGATTCGCGCGACTCCGAGTCGGGCGACGCGATCAGGCGCCGCCGTGAGTGCCTCACGTGCGAGCGGCGCTACACGACCTACGAACGCATCGAAGAGGTACCGCTCGTGGTGGTCAAGAGCGACGGCAGAGAAGAACTGTTCCGGCGGGAGAAGGTCCTCAACGGCCTCCTGCGCGCGTGCGAGAAGCGCGGCATCCCTCTGGAACGTCTCGAGCGCACCGTGGACGACATCGAGAACGACCTGCGCCGCGTGACGGGGCGCCCGGTCACCAGCAGGATGGTGGGGGAGCGGGCGCTGCGTCACCTGCGCGACATCGACAAGGTGGCGTACATCAGGTTCGCCTCCGTCTATCGGCAGTTCGAAGACATCGAGGAGTTCCAGCAGGAGCTGGCGCGGCTGGAACTGGCAGGTACGGAGCCTCTGCCCGGCGAGCAGCCGCTCCCGGGCATCGACGCCGGCGAGGTCAATGTGGACGACACTATCTTCACCACGCCGCACGCGCGGTGACTACGAGGGGAGACGGGGGCATGACTGACACCGGGAAGGCAGTGGTCGAGCTGTCGGCGAACGCACTCAAGGTGCTCCAGCGGCGCTACCTCAAGAAGGGCGAGGACGGCCAACTGCTCGAGACCCCGGAGGAGATGTTCCGGCGCGTGGCCCGCGCCGTTGCGCAGGCCGAGCGCCTCTACAATCCCGCCGCCCCCGTCGAGCAGTGGGAGACGACCTTCTACGAGCTCCTGACGAGCCTCGAGTTCCTCCCCAACAGCCCCACGCTCATGAACGCCGGCCGCGAGCTCGGGCAGCTCTCCGCGTGCTTCGTCCTCCCGGTGGGCGATTCCATGGAGTCGATCTTCGAGGCCATCAAGAACACCGCCCTCATCCACAAGAGCGGCGGCGGCACCGGGTTCTCCTTCTCGCGCGTGCGCCCGCACAACGACGTCGTGCTCAGCACCAAGGGCGTCTCCAGCGGCCCGCTCTCGTTCATGAGCGTCTTCGACGCCGCCACCGAGACCATCAAGCAGGGCGGGACGCGGCGCGGTGCCAACATGGGCATCATGCGCGTCGATCATCCTGACATCCTCGACTTCATCAGTGCCAAACAGGACGACGACCGCCTCAACAACTTCAACATCTCGGTCGCCGTCACCGACGCGTTCATGCGGGCCGTCGAGGCCGACGAGGAGTACCCGCTGGTCAACCCGCGGTCCGGTGAGACGGTGCGCACGCTCAGCGCCCGCAAGGTCTTCAAGAGCATGGTCACCCTCGCCTGGAAGAACGGCGACCCCGGGATCGTGTTCATCGACCGCATCAACGAGGACAACCCCACGCCGCATCTGGGCGACATCGAGAGCACGAACCCCTGCGGCGAACAGCCGCTCCTTCCGTACGAGAGCTGCAACCTCGGGTCCATCAACCTCGCGCGCGTCGTCCCCGACGGCCACATCGACTACGGCAAGCTGGGCCGCATCACGCGCACCGCGGTGCGTTTCCTCGACGACGTCATCGACGTCAACCGGTATCCGCTGCCCGAGATCGAGCAGATGACGAAGGGCAATCGCAAGATCGGCCTGGGCGTCATGGGCTTCGCCGACATGCTCCTGCGCCTCCAGGTGCCCTACGACTCGGAGGAGGCCTGCCGCATCGCCGGCGAGGTCATGGGTTTCATCCACGACGAGGCGCGGGCCGAGAGCGAGGAGCTCGCCCGTGAGCGCGGCGTCTTCCCCAACTTCGAGGGATCCGTCTTCGACAGGCCCGACGGTGCGCGGGTGCGGAACGCCACCGTCACCACCATCGCGCCCACCGGGACCATCAGCATCATCGCCGGCTGCTCGAGCGGCATCGAGCCGCTCTTCGCGCTCAGTTACGTGCGCGCCAACGTGCTCGACGACGACCGCATGATCGAGAGCCACCCGTACTTCGAGCAGGTGGCCCGCGAGCGCGGCTTCTACGGCGAAGAGCTCATGAAGCGGATCGCCGAGGTGGGCTCCGCCCGCCACGTCGACGGCATCCCCGCCGACGTGCAGCAGGTCTTCGCCACGGCCCACGACATCACGCCCGAGTGGCACATCCGGCTGCAGGCGGCGTTCCAGAAGAGCACGGACAACGCCGTGTCGAAGACGGTCAACTTCCCCAACGAGGCCACGGTGGAGGACGTCGAGAACGTCTACCGCATGGCCTTCCGCACGGGGTGCAAGGGCGTCACGATCTACCGCGACGGCAGCCGCGACGAGCAGGTGCTCAACGTCGGCCAGAGCAAGAAGAAGCGCGAGCCGGAGCCGGGCGTCGGCATCGCCACCACCCGGCCGGCGCGCCCGCAGCTGCTCACCGGCGAGACGCAGCGCATGGACACCGGCTGCGGCAAGCTCTTCGTCATCATGAACGACGACGAGTACGGCGCCCGTGAAGTGTTCGCCAACATGGGCAAGGCCGGCGGCTGCGCCTCCAGCAACACGGAGGCGCTGGGCCGGCTCATCTCCCTGGCTCTCAAGAAGGGCGCCTCGCCGCAGGAGGTCGTCGAGCAGCTCAAGGGCATCCGCTGTCACGTGCCGTACGGCGTGGGGCCCAACGCCACGCTGAGCTGCGCCGACGCCATCGGCAAGGCCCTCGAGCGGCGGTACGTCACCGGCGCGGCCGCCAAGGCCGGCAGCGCGCCGGAGCCGCAGCTCTCGCTGGTCGAGGTGGCGCAGGGGGCGTGCCCGGACTGCGGCGGCGCCATCGAGCACGAGGGCGGCTGTGCGGTCTGCCGCACCTGCGGCTACTCCAAGTGCGGGTGATGCTCGCGGCGCACGCAGCGTCGTGCAGCTCGTCCGTCACGCCGCCCGCTCGTGCCGGGGCCTCCGTGCGGGTACCATAGGACCCGACGGCTGCGGCGTGAGCCCGCAGCGACCGGGACGACCGACGACGGGAGGAGAGCCATGAGCGACCCCAGGCCCGACGCGGCCCCTGCTGGCGGGGGTGGCGTCACCATCTCCGACAACGTGGTCGCCAAGGTGGCGTTCAAGGCGATCAGCGGCATCGAGGGCATCCACGCCTTGGGCGGGACCAGTTCGCGGGCGCTCGCCGGCCTGCGTGGCGACAAGGCCACGCCCGGCATCTCGGTCGACCTCCACGAGGGCAGCGTCGACATCGACATCACCATGAGCATCGTGTTCGGCGCGAGCGTCCCGGCCATCGCAGAGGCCTGCCGCAAGGCGGTGTCGCAGCAGGTCGAGGCCACCACCGGCCTGCCCGTCCGCGCCGTCAACGTGCTCGTCACCGACGTGGTGTTCCCGGAGGACCAGGCTGGCTCCCCGAGCTGACACGCGCCGGCCCGCCGGAGCGGCGGCCGGCTCCATCACCAGGCTGGGCACGTTCCTGCTGCTGCTCGCCGGCGGGGTCGTTTCGGCCCTGTTCGCCATCCGGCTCATAGCCGCGGCGCTGAGCTACGACTTCTCGCCGTTCCCGTACATCACGCCGGGGGGACACGCCTTCCTCGCCTGGCTGCTGGTCCTCGCCATGGCGGCGCTTGCCGTACTCGTGTGGCTGGTGCTGCGCCACGACGCCGACGCCCTGTGGCTGCCGTCCGCGGCCGGCACGGGCGGCGTCCTGGTGACGACCTCTGAGATCGAGCGGCCGGCTGCGTCGGCGGCGGGGCGGGCGCATCCGGACGTGGTCCGCACCGAGGTCGAGCTCTCCGGGCGCGGGGCGGCGAGGCTGCGCGGCAGGGTCACGGTCCACGCCCGGCCGCTCGCGGACGCCGATGCCGTGCGCGCCGCCGTTGACGCAGCCGTACGGCGGCAGGTCACCAGGCTCAGCGGCTGCGAGCTCCAGCGTCTCGCGGTCCGCGTCAAGGTGCTCAGGGTGAAGCAGCTCGTGAGGTATCTCCCGTGACGTCGCTCGCCCGCTTCCTCGCCGTCCTCACCGGCATCGTGCTCCTGCTGCTCGCCGGAGCCGCGCTGGTCCGCCAGGCTGCCCTCGCCGCCGACGCCGGCCTCTCCTGGCCGATCGCCGGCTGGTGGTCCGATCTCACGGCGGAGCCGACCACGGCGACGTACGTGGCGGCCGCCCTGGTCGCCGCGCTCACCGTCCTCCTGGTCGTCTACGCGTACCGCCAGGTCTCGCCCTCCGTCCCGCCGCAGGTCATCGAGTACGCGGTCCCGGACGGGACGGCGCGCCTCTCCGTGCCGGCCCTCCGCAAGGCCCTGCGCCGGCGCTTCGAGTCCATGCTCGCGGGCTCGCGGGTCACCGAGATCGCCGTTGACCGCGACGACGCGGGCTGGAGCGTCCGCGTCGAGGCGGACGTGCCGGTCTGCGATCTTCACGACGTCCAGCAGGCCGTGTTGCAGGCCTTCGCCGACGACATGCGCAAGGTGGCGGGCATCGAGATCGTGCGGCTCGACCTCGTCGTCACGTCGATGCGCACGGCGGCGAAGAAGGGCCGATGACACAACGAAGACCTGGGAATCACCAGGTCTTCGTGAGAAGGCTCCCCGTGAGCGCTGGGGTGCTGCTCTTCTCCGGGTATCGAGCTGTGCGATACGTACGGAGTGTACCCGCGAGACAGACAGTCCAAGTCCTGCTGAGCGCTGGCACGTGACCGCCGACGGCCCGCCGCGTGACTTCGGCCCCGCGCTGGTGGCCGCCGACCTCGACGGCACGCTCATCGGCCGCGACCTCGCCTGGGCGGCCGGCACGCCGGAGGCGCTTGCCGGACTGCGTGCGGCCGGTGTGCCTACTGTCGTGTGCACCGGCCGCATGTTCCGGAGCGTCAGGCGGGTGGCGGCACGACTCGGCATCACCGCCGGCCCCGTGGTCTGCTACCAGGGGGCGCTCGTCGCCGACCTGGGGAGCGGGGAGTGGTGGCGGCACGTGCGGATGGACGCCGGCACTGCCGCGGAGGTCGTACGTCACGTGGCGGCGATGGGCCGCCAGCTCAACGCGTACATCGACGACGAGCTGTACGTGGACGAGGTCACCGAGTGGGCCGAGCGCTACGCCGAGCACGTGGAGGTCGGCATCTCGTCAGTCCCTGACCTTGAGCAGGAGGTGGCGCGGCGGCCCCCGACCAAGCTCGTGCTCGTCACCTCGGCGGCAGACGTGGACGAGATCCTGCCCGGTCTGCAGGAGCGGTGGAGCGACAGCCTCTACGTCGTCCGCTCGCAGCCTGACTACATCGAGTTCGTCGACCGCTCGGTGAGCAAGAGTCGCGCACTGGAGTGGCTGTGCCGCCGCCTGGGTGTCGAGCGCCGCGGGGTCGTCACGCTGGGGGACGGCATGAACGACATCGACATGCTGCGCTGGGCCGGGCTCGGCGTGGCCGTGGAGGAGGCGGCCGCGCCGGTGCGCGCCGCCGCCGACCTCGTCGTGCCGCGCGCCGGCGTCCCTGGGCTGCTGCGCGAGCTGGCGCTGCGGGCGAGAGGGCGGAGCACTGACCCCTGACGAAGTGAAGGCGGCGCCTGGAGGGGGGGCGCCGCCTTCAAGGGGCCTCGGTGCTGGTGGGATAGCACCGGACTGTGTCCCCCTGACGGGACACGCAATGACGCTTTTGACTGTCATTACGCACGAAAAGAATACGCCGCGCTCAGGCGGAGGTCAAGGCTGAGCGAGCCTGGACGTGTGAAGAAATGTTGCGGCGACGCCTCTGCGGCGGTCGCCTCCGTCAGCGGCGTTCCCGCGTCATCTTGAGGGTGAAGGTGAGCGGGAAGTCGTCGTGGCGGCCCCTGACGCGCAGCATGCCGGCGACGTCCTTCTCCAGGAAGATGAAAGGGAGACCGGGCACCGTGAACGGCAGCTCGTGGAGGAAGTCGAGTCGGAGCCCGCGGCGCAGCAGGGGGTCGATGATCTCGGCGAACCCGTGCAGCCACTCGAAGGTGACGGTGTGCTCCATCCTGGCGTCGGGGTCCGCGTAGTCGCCGTCCTCGTCGAAGCGCTGCGGCACGCCGTACATGAAGTAGGGGTAGCCCACGCGCAGCGAGTCCGGTGTCGCGTCGTCGGCGACCAGGAAGGCGTAGGGGTGGAACTCGGCGATGTAGAGGATCCCGCCCGGATGCAGGAAGTGGGCGACGACATCGGCCCAGCGCTCGAGGTCGCCGAGCCAGATGAGCGCTCCCCAGCTGACGAAGACGACGTCGAAGGTGCCGGACAGCCTGTCCGGCAGGTGTTCGACGTCGCTCTGGACGAACGTGGCGCGCGCGGAAAGGCCGACATCGTCGGCCAGGGCGCGCGCCGCCCTGATGCCCTCGCCGGAGAAGTCGACGCCGGTGACCACGGCGCCGCGTCGAGCCCAGCTCAGCGTGTCCAGTCCGAAGTGGCACTGCAGGTGCAGCAGCCGGGTGCCTTCGTGGACGAACGGGCCCAGCTCGCCGAGCTCGATCTCGCTGAGCGAGGTCCCGCCGGCCTTGAAGCCGGCAACATCGTACAGATCCGAGCTCAGGTGCAGCGCCACGGCTTCGTCCCAGCTGGCGAGGTTGGCCTTGAGGTAGTCGTCCAGCATCTCACGCCTTCTCGTCGGCCGGACCCGCCCCGCCGGCCGGCGCAGCCTCGCCCGGCGCGCCGTCGTCCGCCGGCTTGCTCGCCCGCAGCGAGTAGCTGAACGGCAGGTCCCGGCGCCGGCCGCCCTTGCCGTCCGGCAGCCACCACCACCGCTGCTCGTCGCGGATCATCCAGCTCCAGAACGGCGCGGGCGACGTGGGGAACTCGTGCAGGTGCTCGAGCCGCAGTCCGGCGCCGACGAGCGTGCCGACGATCTCGGCGAGGCTGTGCTGCCAGCCGTAGGAGACGAGTCCTGAGGTGTCCGCATCGGGGTCGGCGTAGCTGCCCTCGACGGGCTCGACGTCGGGGCGGTCCGGCGCCGGCAGCAGCCGGTACGTGATCTGCACGTCCTGCTCGCCCGGGCCCTCCTCCAGTGCGTAGGCGAACGGGTGGATCTCCGCCATGTAGAAGGTGCCTCCCGGCTGCAGGTGCCGGGCCACGATGCCCGCCCACCGCTCCAGGTCCGGGAGCCATTCGATCGCGCCCCAGCTGACGAAGACCACGTCGAACAGGCGTCCGTCGAGGTGGGCGTCGGCGTCGTAGAGGTCGGCGCACACGAACTCGGCGCGGCCGGACAGGCCGGTCTCTTCGGCCAGGCGCCGCGCCAGCGCGATCGCCTCATCGCTGAAGTCGAGTCCTACGACCTCGGCCCCGCGGCGCGCCCAGCTCAGCGTGTCCAGCCCGAAGTGGCACTGCAGGTGCAGCAGGGTCGTCCCTTCGCGGACGTACGGGCCCAGCTCCTCGAGCTCGAGGGGCAAGAGCGACGTAGCGCCGGCCTTGAAGCCCTGTACATCGTAGAAGTCGCTCTTCTCGTGCGCCCTGGTCCACCGGTTCCATAGGGCGAGGTTGGCGTCGCGCGCCTCTGGCGGGATGGGGCCGGCGGCGCTCGCCGGTTGCCTGCGGTCGTTCATCTCGGGGCAAGCCTCTCCAGTGTCCAGTCGCCGTTCTCGGTCAGGCGCAGCGCGAACCGCCCGGGGCACATGGGACACGTGCGCTGCGCGCCGACCTCGGGGGCTGAGCCGTAGTCTATCTCCCAGCCGCAGAGCGGGCAGAAGAAGACGACCGGGCGGCTGGGGCCCTCGACCGAGCGGATGGTGCGCCGCAGGCCGTTGCGGTGGCCCGACTCGGCGCGAGCGAGCTCCTTGAAGAGTTCCATGAGCTCGCGGTCCTGAGTCTGATAGGCGAAGCGCCCGTACACGGTCACCGCCTCGTCCTCGAAGTCGTAGTCGGCACGCAGAGCGACGCTGTCCCGACCGGCGGCCGCGGACGGGCGCCCGCGGCGGCGGCAGCGGGTGCCGGCCGGGCTGCCCGACCTCGGCCGCCGCGTTCGCGCCCGCCGCGCCGTCGAGGATCACCGCGGCGCCGGTCGCGCCCACCGCTGCGTCCTCGTTCGGGTCCGCGCCACGACGGCGCAGCCACGCCTCCAGCAGGTCGCGGTGCCCGGCCTCGTTGCGCCGCAGGGACTCCCAGTACGCGACGAGGCCGGGGTCCGACGAGCCGGCAGGGTGCGCGGTATAGCGTGCCACCGCCTCGCGCTCCAGGCGGAGCGCCTCGCGCGCCATCGCGATGTCGCGCTCCGCGCTCATCCTGTCAGTCCGGGACCCGGTACGCGACGGCGCGGATGAGGCCGATGGTCTCGCCGTTCTCTCCGACCGTCGTGGTGTCGGTCATTGAGAACACCGCGTCTGCGCCCTCCTCGCGCAGGAACGTCTCGACCTGCGCGTCGAGGTCGTGCAGTTCGCGCATGGTCGCGAAGATCTTGATCGGGGTCGCGAACGTCTTCACGTTGATCATGAGCTGCTCCTCTCCTGGCTGGGTCGCCGCATCCCGGCGCGGACGCGACCTTCACGGGAAGCCCCAGTGTAGTGCCTGCGGGTCGATCGGCCGAGCCCTTGGTTCGTGAAACGAAGTGCGATAAGGTCGATGTGTGGAGACCTCGTACGACAAGGACGGCTCGTATCTCAGCCGGCTTGCCGACGTGTTCGGCGACCCTACCCGGCGCGGCGTCTACCGTCACCTCCGCACTTGTGAGACGCCCCAGTCCGCCAGCGAGGTCGCGGCCGTGTTCGGGCTGCACCGCACCGTGGCCAGGGCGCATCTCGAGCGGCTCTGCGAGATAGGTCTCGTCAGCACCGCGACGCGGCGGCGGTCCGGCGGGGGCCGTCCGGCCAAGATCTACGCCGTCGCCGACGCACGGCTCGAGGTCATGCTGCCGCCGCGCCGGTACGAGCGTCTGGCGCGGCTCCTCCTCAGGCTGGTGCACGAGACGATCGACCCCAAGACGGCGGTCGAGAAGGCGACGTCGCTGGGGCGTGCTCTCGGGGAGGAGACCGCGGCGGAGTTCGACGGCGGCCGGTCTGCCCGGCTCTCGCCGGCCAGGGTCATGGACTGGCTGGAATCCTCCGGCTACGATGCCACGCTGTCGTCCAACGGTGGCGACGCGTCGGTCATCGAGATCCGCAACTGCGTGTACCGGGAGCTGTCCAGGGAGTACCCGGACCTGGTGTGCGCCTTCGACTGCAGCATGCTCTGCGGCATGTTGGGCTGCACCGACCAGCAGCACGTCCAGACACTGGCGCTCAGCGCCGGCGACGCCTGCTGCCGGCACGAGTTCCGTCTCTAGCCCGGCCTGATCCGGACCGGTGACCGGCGGGCCGTACCGGCTCCGGCATCGGGCGTCGCCGGCCGCTACTTCTTCCGGCGCCCGTTGATCACCCTGTTCAGCAGCATCCCGAACGCGAGACCGGCGATGCCGGCGCCGATGAGCAGCAGCCACGCGCCCGTGCCGGTCGCGGCGGCAACCGTGCTCATCCCGTCGCTCCTCAGCCCTGCCAGCCCGGCAACGCCTGCTCGCCCTCGAGGGCACGGGCGTCAGTCACGTCCTCGTTCACCTCGAGGATGCCTTTGTAGGCGCCGTCCTTGTCGCGCAGGGCGAAGTACCGCGTGCGCTTGAACCTCCCCTTGTCCTCGCGCCAGCCCTCGGCCACGTCCTTCTCACCGGCCTTGAAGGCACGCAGGATCTCCTCGAGGCACTCCATCGACTCTGGGGGATGGCAGTCGCGGACGTCGCGGCCGATGAAGCGCGCGTCGCAGGTCTTGTACGTGGCCCCCTTCCAGTAGACGAGCACGTCGTGCTCGTCGGCGACGCTCATGTCGAGCGGGAGGAAGCTGAACACGAGGTCCGCGAGTTCGGGGGTGAGACTGCCACGCTTCCACAGCATCGTTGGGACCGCCTCTCGGTGTGGTTGCCGTCGCCTCAATCGTATCGCACGAGGCGGGCGCAGGGCCGGGCGCCCGCGGGCGCCCGGCCCTGCGCCGGATGGTCGCGCCGGCGCGCCGGCTACCAGTCGAGCAGCCGGCGCTGGCCCTCCAGGGCGCGGATCCCGGTCACGTCCTGCACGGTCTCGACGACGCCGCGGTAGGAGCCGGCCTCGTCGCGCACGGCGAAGTAGCGGATGTGCAGGAACTTGCCCTGCATCTCGATCCAGAACTCGGCCACGTCCTTCTCGCCGGACCGGAAGGCGTCGATGATCTGCTGCACCTTGTGGACGCTCGCCGGCGGGTGGCAGTTCTGCACCTTGCGCCCGATGACGCCGGGGCTGCGCGGGAAGATGCGGTGGCCCTCGCTGTAGAAGCGGACCTTGTCGTGCTCGTCCACGTACTGGAAGTCGATGGGGAGGACGCCGAGCACGAGGTTGAGCTCCTCGAGACTGAGGCCGCCGGTGTGCAGGGCGAGGAGCCCGCCGTCGGCGGCTCCGGCCGGGGCGCCTGCGCCGCCGGCCTCCGCTCGCGCCGCCGGCCACTCCGGCACGTCGGCGATGAACGCGTAGCCGATCTCACCCTCGCCGGCGCGGATCCTGGCCCACTCGGCGTCGCTCAACGTGTCCATCGACATGGGGTGGAGGACCCGCTCCTCCTTGGTCACCATGTCGTCGACCATCTTGGCGAGCGCGAGGCAGGTGCTCACCGCCAGCTTCGCGTCGTCTTCGGCGATCGTCTGCCGCGCCTGCTTCATGAGGTCACGGATGTCGTCGTGGATGGCCCACATGACCTTGCTCGGACCCTCGACGCCGTGCTCCTCCAGGAAGGGGAAGAGCTGGTTCTCCTTGCGGAGGTAGTGCTTGTCGACCTCGGCGAGCCGCTCCACGGTGTCGCTCAGGGCGCCCTTGAGGCGCCCCCACGCGGCACCGTCCGGCGGCTCGCCGATCGCCTCCGCCACCTTGCGCAGGGAGGCGGTCACCTGCAGCAGCGCCTGGTTCTCGCGCCGGAAGGTGTCCAGCGGGTGCCCCGGCGGGACGGCGATCGGCGCGTGGTCCGCCAGCGCGTCGGCGAACACCTGCACGTGCACGTCGCAGAGCCGCTTGACCTCGGTGTCCGGCACGCCGCCCTCGATGAGCTTCTGCTCCATGGCGGCGATCTCCGTCGCCTCCACGTCCCGGATGAGCTCCTCGAAGCGTGGCTTGACCTCCTCGACGGTCTTGCCGGCGTGAAGATCCTTGACGATGCCGTGCAGCTCCGCGAGGCGGGCAGGGTCGATGGTCTCGGCGTCGGCCACGTCGGCGACGGGCGGCCGCGTGCCCGTCTGCCGCTGCACCTCGGTCGCGATGTCATCGGTCAGGCGGTTGAGAGGCACGTTGCCCTGCTGGGCCACCGCGTCCAACGTCGCCATGCGCGCCACCGTCCGCCGCAGCACGGGATTGGTCAGCTTCTTGAACTCGGGGTGGTAGCCGGCCAGGAAGTCCAGCAGGAAGGGGTACTCCTTGAGCAGCGTGTGGATGGTCGTCTTGGGCGTGATGGTGAGCGGCGGCGTGGTGTCCATACCCGACTCCAATGGTTGGGATTGTCGTCGCGCCAAGAGTACCACCGGCTGACGCGCGACAGTCTTGACCTTGCTCAAGAACCCCGCCGATCACTTCGGGGCACCGGGGTCGGACTCGCGATGGTCCGCCGCATCGTGCAGCGGCACGGGGGCAGCGTCTCCGGACGCCCCGCGCTGGACGCGCGGTCAGCGGCCCTCGCGGCGGATCAACGTCCCTCGCGGCGCGCCTTGCGGCGCCTGTGGCGCCGCCACATGAGTGCGAACTGGCCGACGATGAACGCCACGACGGCGGTGATCAGCAGGACCAGCCACAACGGCAGGGTGAAGGACCAGAACAGGAACTTGAACTCGGTCTCGGCCGTGTTCTGGAAGATGAAGACGAGCAGCAGTGCCAGCAGGACGCCGCCGCCGATCAGCCAGCCGTAGGTGCCCTTGCCTCCCGGCTGGGACGTTCCCTGTGCCATCGTCGCCTCCCGACGTTCGACAACCGGTCGCGCCGTGCCGGCCGCGCAGTGCTGGACTCTGTGTACCCGCCGGCCGGCGGCGCGAGTCGCGGCGGACCTGGAGGGTGTGAGCAGGGACCTGTCGCGTGCGGGTACGTCAGTCAGTCGCCAGTCAGCAGCGGCAGCGTGACGGTGAACGTCGCGCCGGCGCCGGGGGCGGTGTCGAGGCTCACGGCGCCGCCGTGAGCCTCGACGGTCGCGGCGACGATGGCGAGGCCCAGGCCCGCGCCGCCCGTCTCCCGGGCGCGGGACTCGTCGGCGCGGTAGAAGGGCTCGAAGACCCTGGCGGCCACGGCGGGTTCGAGCCCCAGTCCGTCGTCCGCGACGCTCAACCGGGCGAGACCGCCGGAGGCGGCGAGCGTCACCCGGATCTGGGAGTCGTCGGGCGTGTGCTGCACTGCGTTGCCGAGCAGGTTGGCCACCACCTGGTGGAGCTGGTGGTCATCGCCGAGCACGTCGACGGAGTCCACACGCTCGAGTCTGATGTCGCGCTCCGGAGCCGCGGCGCGCGCGTCGTTGACGCAGTCGTCCACGACGCGCGCGAGGTCCACCGGCAGCTTCTCCGGGGACCGGCCCTCGCCGAGCCGCGCGAGCACGAGCAGTTCCTCCACCATCGCCCCCATGCGCCTGCTCTCGTCCTGGATGCGACGCATGGCCAGCTCGAGGTCCTCCGGGTCGTCCTTGGCCCGTTCGAACATCTCGGAGTACCCGCGGATGCTGGTGAGGGGCGTGCGCAGCTCATGGGAGGCGTCGGCGAGGAAGCGGCGCAGCTTCTCCTCCGTGCGGGCCTGCTCGGCGAACGCCTGCTCGATACGGCCGAGCATGGTATTCAGGCTGAGGCCGAGCCGGCCGACCTCGGTCCGCGGCTCGGCCGGCTCCACCCGCAACGAGAGGTCGCCGGCCGAGATGGCGTCGGCGGTCACCGCCATGTCCTCCAGCGGCCGCAGGTCGCGCTTGATGAGCCACCAGGCGGCCGCGGCGAGCACGGCGAGCACGGCGAGCGACACGACGACCTCGACGGTGAGGAGCGTGGTCAGGGTCTGCCTCGTCTCGGCGAGAGGGATGGCGACGACGAGGACGCGGTCCAGTGCCGGCAGCGGTTCCACCAGGACGCGGAAGCCCGGCGCCTGGCCCCCCGCGGTGGAGTCCGCCGAGAAGAGGACGCGGCGCTGCCCGACGCCGGGGCTCGGCAACGGGTCCGGCAGCACGGGCGTCGGCTGGTCCTCGCCGGTGTAGGTGAAGGAGATGGCGTTGAGCACGGTGCCGGAGGAATCCTGCAGCTGTCCGAACGTGCCGGGCGGCAGGTTGGCGACGCCGGGGTCGCCGCCCGGCAGCCCGACCGAGCTTCCGTCGGTCAGCACCCTCGCCGTCGGGACGCGCGCATCGACGAGCTGCGCGTCGACTCGCTCCAGCAGGAAGGAGCGCAGCGAGAGGTAGGTGGCGGACCCGGCTGCCACGAGGCCTGCGGCGACGCAGGCCAGGACGGCCAGGAGCAGTCGGGTGCGCAGGCTCATGGCGCCCGTCGGCCCTTGGGCAGGCGAAGGCTGTAGCCGACGCCGCGCACGGTGTGGATGAGCGACTCGTGCCCGGCGTCGATCTTGCGCCGCAGGTAGCTCACGTAGGTCTCGACGATGTTGGCGTTGCCGCCGAAGTCGTAGTTCCACACGTGGTCGAGGATCTGGTCCTTGCTGAGCACGTGGCGGGCGTTGAGCATCAGGTAGCGGAGGAGTTTGAACTCGGTGGCCGTGAGCTCGATCTCCCGGCCGGCGCGGCGCACCTCGTGGGTGTCCTCATCGAGCTCGAGGTCGGCGAAGACGAGCCGGCTCTCCGACTCGGCGGCCGGCTGCACGCGCCGCAGGATCGCGCGGATGCGCGCGACGAGCTCCTCTACGCTGAAGGGCTTGGTCATGTAGTCGTCGCCGCCCAGCGTGAGGCCGCGGACCTTGTCCTCCGTAGCGTCGCGCGCCGTGAGGAAGAGGATAGGGAGGCGGATGCCCTGGTTGCGCAGACGCCGGGCCACTTCGAACCCGTCGATGCCCGGCATCATGACGTCCAGCACGGCGAGGTCGGGCGCGAAGCTCTCGACGGCGTCGAGAGCTTCGCGCCCGTTGCGCGCCACGCGCACGTCGAACTGCTCGTACCGCAGTGCCATCGCGACGAGATCGGTGATGGTCGGCTCGTCGTCCACGACGAGCACTTTGGTCGCTCTGGCTGGTGTCTCGAGCATGTCGCCTCCGCTGGCGGTGCGCTCGCCTCGCTCACTGGCAGTGTAGGACTCATTCCTGAGAGGTGCCTGTGAATCCTCTGAGCATTCCGGCAGCCCGGCCCTCTGGTGCGAGAGGCGGGCCCGTCCGCAGCTCAGTACATCTGCACCGGCGGCGCTGCCAGACAGAGCGCCAGCTGGCGCTGCCCGTCGCCGATCACCGGAGGTCCGTGCGTGACGAGCACGTGCTCGAGAGGGCGCTCCGCGAGCGGCGCGAGCGTCGGCGCGAACACGTCCCGGTACCAGGCCTCCCCGGTGCCGCTGCTCAGGGTCCAGAAGCGCAGGCCATCCTGGGCGCCGACGACGGCGTCGCCGAACACCGCGGCCCGCAGCGAGGGGACGTACAGCGGATGCTCGCTGCGCCGGGGGCGGCCGATCGTGTACGCCTCGGCCGATCCGGACGCGATGGGCGCCGCCGTGCCGGCGGCGCCCATCGGGACCACCTCGAGCGGCGTGCCGGACCGGAGCCGCTTGCGCACCAGGCGATGACCCCAGAGGCGGGTGGGACGCTCGGGAGCGAAGCGTCCGTAGAGCGTCTCCGCACTCCGGGTGTGGTAGGGGACCGTGACCAGCAGTTCCACGCGCGTCGCTGCTGCGGCGAGCAGCTCGAGCGCCACGAGGAGGGGCGCGGTGCGCTCATCACCCTCGGGAGGCAGCAGCGGGTCGACGAGCAGCAGCGCCTCCTCGACCACGAGCGCGAACGACTGCACCTCCTCGGACTTCGGCCGCCACTCGGGGTGTGGCGCCGACCAGCGGTGGATGCCGGGCGCCAGCTCGTCCATCTCGCCTCCTTGGTCAGTGTCACCGAGGTCTTGTCCCGGCGAGACGATCCCCACACCGTGCACGCCGCGGCGCGTGCCACGGGACCCCGGAGAGGGCGCGGGCGGCTCAGTCGCCGCCGCCCTCGCCGCTCGGAGCCGGGCCGCCGCGGTCTCCGGGCGAGGAGCCCTCGGCGGTCCGGCCGCCGCGCCGCCTCCGCACCGCGTCGCGCAGGATGTACTCTACCTGCGCGTTGACGCTGCGGAGCTCGTCGGCGGCCCATTTCTCGACCTCGGCCCACAGACCGGGGTCGATCCGGAGCAGGTACTGCTTGCGCACGGCCATCGTGCTGTCGTCCTCCGCGGTGCCCGTCTCAGCGCCGGTCTCGTGCCTCTGTCATGCGGGTGAGGATCCGTCCGGTGGGCGTCGGTGCCAGTCCGCTCTCGCTCTCCGCTCGGCCCGGCCTCACTGGTACAGCGTCCCGGTGTTGACGACCGGCGTCACCTGGCTCTCGCCGCACAGTACCACCATGAGGTTGCTCACCATCGCCGCCTTGCGCTCCTCGTCGAACTCGATGGTCTGGTGCTCCTTGAAGTCCTCGAGCGCCATCTCGACCATGCTCACCGCTCCGGTGACGATCTTGCGGCGCGCCGCGATGATCGCCTCCGCCTGCTGGCGGCGCAGCATCGCCTGGGCGATCTCGGGCGAGTAGGCCAGGTGGCTCAGGCGGGCCTGCTCGACCACGACGCCCGCCTGCCCGAGCCGCTCGGCGAGCTCCACGCGCAGGGCCTCCGAGACCTGGTCGACGTTGCCGCGCAGCGTGATCTCGTCGTCGCTGTCGGCGGACGTCTCCCCGGAGTCATAGGGGTAGGCGCTCGCGAGGTGCCGCACAGCCGTCTCGCTCTGCATCGCGACGTAGCTCTCGAAGTCGTCGACGTCGAACACGGCCTTGGCCGTGTCCTCGACACGCCACACCACCACCGCGGCGATGTCCACAGGGTTGCCGCGCTTGTCGTTCACCTTGAGGCGGTCACCGTTCAACGTCCTCGCCCGCAGGCTGACCTTGTACCGCCTGAGCTTCTTGGGTCCGGCCTGCACCTGGCTCTCGTCGGAGGCCTTCTTGCTCCAGTTCCACTGCGTGGACGATCCGCCGGCCTGGCTTGCCGGACCGTTGGCGTAGAAGGGGTTGCCCCAGCGAAAGCCGACCTGCCGGCAGGTGCCCTTGTAGTCGCCGAACAGGATGAGGACGCGCGCCTCGTTCGGCTGGATGGTGAAGAAGCCGGGGCTGAGCAGGATCGCCGCGCCCAGCACGACCAGCCCGGTGACGAACAGGCTCCAGACGGGCTGGACCTCTCCGTCGGCGCCCGTCGTGCCCCAGACGAAGGTGAGGGCGATGAGGACGGGACTGAGCACGTACAGGGTGATGACCACGGCCAGCATGGGCCAGCCGCTCATCACGTTCTTCTCGCGCTCCTTGGTCGGGGTCTTCTGATCGGGTGCCATGGCTCACCTCCGGAGGCCGCGCCGGCAGGTCCCTCCCGCCCGGGTGTCGCGCAGCCGCTGTGTTCGATACCGATGTGATATCACAATGGTATCCGAGAGTCCAGCGCTTCGGCGAGCGGCGTGTGGAGAAGAGCCGGGCGCCGCGTGGGGAAGCGCCGGCTGTCACCGACGCAGGCTCGTGACGAAAGGAGGCGGCGGGCCTGTCGGCCCGCCGCCTCCCGAGAGTGCTCCTTCACGACCGCGGGTCGCTCGGCGCATCCGCCTCGAGACTCCGCGGCCTCTCCTACTTCACGGTGAGCTTGCCGGTCCGCCTGGAGGCGGTGTTGCCGGCGAGATCCTTTGCATACACCACGAAGGTGTACTTGCCCTTTGCCAGCGTGCACTTCCACGCGAAGCCACGCGTCGAGTTGACGGGGACCTTGACGTTAGGCCGGAAGGTCCGCACCTTCTTGCCCTTGCGGTTCTTGATGATGATCTTGCTGACGGTCGCCTTGCCCGAACTCGGAGCGGCGTCCTTCACCACGAACCGCAGTCTTGCCTTGGCGCGACGCTTGGCGGACGAGGCGAGGCCCTTCGCGACCGGGGCCTTCCTGTCGATGCGCACCGTCGCGGTCCGCATCTCCTCCTCGTTGCCGGCCATGTCCGTTGCCTTGTAGTCGATCGTCGTGAGGCCCTCGGCCGTGATCTGCGGGAGTGGTCCGGTGAGCCAGTCGCCGCCGTTGATGCGGTAGCTGACCTCGGCGATGCCGGAGGCGGAGTCCGTGGCGGAGAGCGCAGGGGTGACCTTCGTGCGGCTCCAGCCGGCGGGCACGCCCGTGAGCGTGGAGACCGGAGGCAGGCGGTCGATCTTCACCGTGAAGCCCTGCACCTCGGAGACGTTGCCGGCCTGGTCGACGGCGCGGTACTGGTACTCGTGCACGCCGTCCTCGGAGACGGTGACCTTGGCGCCGCTGGCCACGTCGGTCCAGGCGCCGCTCTCGC
>JAAZAR010000066.1 GCA_012514235.1 Actinomycetota bacterium | reverse complement strand
TCGATGCAGGCGGTGCTGGCGAGGGCGGCGCACGCCGACAGGGTCGTGGAGGTGAGCGCGCTGCCGGCGGCTTGAAGCGAAGATCATCCCGACGAGGGACTTACACCACAACTCGGGACTTGACCGAACCGACGCGGCGCGGTCCGCGGCGTCGACGAAGAGAGCCAACGGACGTCCGCGACGGATGGGGCCTGCGAGGGAACTGGAACGGCGACGGAAGGCACGCAGGGAGGCGGCGATGCGCAAGGTCGACGTGGCCGTCGTCGGCAGCGGGACGGCGGCGCAGAACGTGGTGCCGCGCTGCGCGCAGGCGGGCCTGCGGGTGGCGGTGGTCGACCGCCTCCCGTATGGCGGGACCTGCGCGCAGCGCGGCTGCGACCCCAAGAAGGTGCTGCTTGCCGCGGCCGAGGCGGTGAGCCGGGCGCGCGCCCTCGAAGGGCAGGGGCTGCGGGGCGGGCCGGCCGTCGACTGGCCCGCCCTGATCGCCCGCAAGCGCTCCTTCACCGAGCCCGTGCCCGGGCGCATCGAAAGCTGGTTCCGCGACGCCGGCGCCGAGACGCTCCACGGCGTCGCGCGCCTGCGCGACGCGCACACCGTCGAGGTGGACGGTGAGGTGCTCGAGGCCGCCGACGTCGTGATCGCGGCCGGCTCCCGTCCCGTGGAGCTCGGCATCCCCGGCGAGGACCTGGTCACGACCAGCGCCGAGTTCATGGAGCTGGACGGACTGCCGCCGCGGATCGTCTTCGTCGGCGGCGGCTACATCTCGTTCGAGTTCGCCTGGCTCGCGCGGATGGCCGGCGCCGAGGTGACGCTCCTCCACCGCTCCCGGCACGTGCTCACGCGCTTCGACGCGCAGCTGGCGGACCAGCTCGTCGAGCGCTACCGGTCGCTCGGGATCGACGTGCTCACGGAGGCACCCGTTCACGCTGTCGAGCACCGCGACGACGCTCTACTGGTGACGCACGAGTCCGGCGCCGTCGTCGCCGATCTCGTGGTCCACGGCGCCGGTCGCGCGGCCGACCTCGCTACGTTGGGCGTCGAGGAGGCGGGCATCGACACCGGCCCGCGCGGCGTGCGCGTTGACGAGCACCTGCGCAGCGTGAGCGACGCGCACGTATGGGCGGCCGGCGACGCCGCCGACAAGGGCCTGCCGCTCACCCCAGTGGCGTCCAGGGAGGGCAAGGTCGTCGCGGCCGGGATCCTCGGCGAGGACGCCGCCTACGACGGCCGGGCGGTCCCGACGATCTGCTTCAGCGACCCGCCGCTCGCAGCCGTGGGCATGAGCACCGCCGAGGCGGAGCGACACGGCGACCGCGTGCGCGTGGAGCGAGCGGACACGAGCGACTGGTTCAGCCAGCGCCGCGTGGGCCAGACGCACGGCGGCGCGGCAGTCGTGACGGACTCGGAGAACGGCCGGCTGCTCGGCGCCCACCTGCTGGGCGTGGGCGCCGACGAGGTGGTCAACGTCCTCGCCCTGGCCATCCGGCACGACCTTACGGCGTCCGACCTGATGGCGACCACGCTCGGCTATCCGACGGCGGCATCGGAACTTTCGTATCTGCTGGGCTGACCGCCGCTCGTCGCGATCGCCCCCGCGCGGCGGTCACCCGGTTGTCATGCACCGATCCGGGTCAGGTCCAAGCGAGAGACAACACGCGACCTGGGAGGCCTCCATGGCGACCATCGGCGAGACGATCGACCTCCACGTTCCGCTGCCCGTGGCACGTCAGAAGTGGTACGAGTACGTCAACGGAATGATCATCGGGTCGGGTGCCGGTCCCGGCGAACGCGAGCACCCCCTCCGCTGGCGCAAGAAGGAGCGCGACGCGGACGAGGGCGACGTCCAGTTCGCGGCGGTCGACGACGCCACGACGCGCCTGACAGTCACGCTGCAGTTCCCGCAGGGCGACGACGAAATCGCGCCGGATGCGGACCAGGTCGAGCGCCTGCGGTCCGACCTGCGCGGTGACCTCGACCTGTTCAGGAGATTCACGGAGGGCAGGCTCCGCGAAGCCGCCTGACGGCGGAGCCGTGCCGTCACCTGCAGCGGCTCTTCGCCCCTTTGATGCCCTCACGGGATGCGAGGTCTGGCCGGGACGCATAGAGTACCGGCATGCCACGACCGCCCCATGCCGTCCTGCTCTGCCTCGCCGTGCTCCTCGCGGCCGCGACCGGGCTCGGCCTGGCCGGCGCGGTCGCGGCGCCCGAGGCGGGCGCGACGGCTTCGCCGGCCACGCCCGCCGTCACCACGCCCGCGCCTTCGCCGGCTCCCGAGCCGGCCGCCGACGGCACGACTACCTTGTCCATCGCCGACGCCGTCATCCTCGGCGTCGTGGAAGGCCTCACCGAGTACCTGCCGGTGAGCTCGACCGGCCACCTGCTGCTGACCACCGAGGTCCTCGGGCTCACCGACACCGAGCAGGAGAAGGCGGCCACCGACGCCTACGTGATCGTCATCCAGGTCGGCGCCATCATCGCCGTGCTCGTCCTTTACTGGCGCCGCGTCTGGAGCATGGTGCTCGGCATCCTCGGCCGCGACCCCATCGGGAGGCGCATCGCCGTCGCCCTCGTCGCCTCGGTGATCCCGGCCGTCGTCATCGGCGTGCTCGGGGAGCAGCTGCTCAAGGACTACCTGTTCGACCTCTGGCCCATCACGGCCGCGTGGCTCGTCGGCGGCGTCGTCATCCTCGCCGTGTCCCGCCACGACGTGCGCACCGGGCACGCCTCGAACGAGGGCGGCGCCCTGGAGCAGCTCACGGCCCGCAGGGCGTTCATCATCGGCCTGCTCCAGTGCGTCGCCATGTGGCCGGGCGTGAGCCGCAGCCTCATCACCATCCTCGGCGGCCGCCTGGTCGGACTGAGCACGCAGGCGGCCGTGGAGTACAGCTTCCTCCTCGGCCTGGTCACGCTCACCGGCGCGTCGGTCTACGAGACGGCCAAGGAGGGCGGCGCGATCATCGACACCCTCGGCGTGGTCGCGCCGGTCGTGGGCATCGTCGCCGCTTTCGTCGCCGCGGCGCTCTCGATCAAGTGGATGGTCGGCTACCTCAACCGCCACAGCCTCGCGATCTTCGGCTGGTACCGCATCGGCCTCGGCGTCGTGGTCGCGGCGCTGCTGGCCGCCAAGGTGCTGTAGCCCGGCAGAGCGCCTGCCGAGCCTGGGGCCGCCGGCGGGCACGCGGCGGCCGTCGGCGGGACACCGGCGAGCACGGAACGCCCGGAGTCGACGGTACATGCCATCCGACTCGACGGCCCGCCCCTATACTCCGAGTACGGCCTGTCTGTCGGCCGGACTGCCATGAAGATCCGCCTCATAGAACCGCCGCCACCCAGCGTCCACCTCATGTCACCGTGGCGCTATCCCCGCCTCGGCCTGCCCATGATCGGCGCGGCGCTCGCCGCAGTCGGACACGACGTGCGCATCTACTGCCCACAGCTGGCTCCCTGCGACTGGAGCGATGTCTCGACGGCGGACCTGGTGGGACTCTCGACGACGACGTCCACCGCGCCGGCCGCCTACCTCATGGCACGAGCCCTGCGGGAGCGCGGCACCCCCGTCGTCATCGGCGGCTCGCACGTCACGTTCATGGCCGATGAAGCGCTCGAGCATGCAGACTTCGTCGCCCGCGGCGAAGGCGGCGACCAGCTCATGCTCGAGCTCGTCGACGCGATGCGCGGCACCAGGGACCTCGCGTCGATCGCCGGTCTCTCGTTCGTCAGGGACGGGCGGCCGGTGCACAACGCCCTCCGGCCGCCCGTCAAGGACCTCGACACGGCCCCGATCCCCGACCTCACCCTCGTCGCCGGCCACGAGCGCATGCGCTCCACGCCGATCCTGACCAGTCTGGGCTGTCCGTTCGGCTGCACGTTCTGCTCCGTCACGGCGATGTTCGGGCGCAGGTACAGGTTCCGCAGCACCGAGAACGTGGTGGACGAGATCGAGCAGAAGCGGCCGTCGCACATCTTCTTCTACGACGACAACTTCGCCGCCGACAGGGCGCGCCTCAAACGCCTCCTCCGCCGGATGATCGCGCGCGGCGTCGCGGTCCCCTGGCAGGCGCAGGTGCGGACCGACGCAGCCAGGGACGAAGAGCTTCTCGAGCTCATGCGCCTCTCCCGCTGCGAGACGCTCGGTCTCGGCCTGGAATCGGTCGACCAGGCCACGCTGGACGCCCTGCACAAGTCACAGAGCGTTGCCGACATCGAGGCGGCCGTCGACGCGATCCACAGGCACGGCATCAGGGTCCACGGCATGTTCGTCTTCGGGGCGGACACCGACGACGAGCACACGATGCGGCGTACCGTGGACTTCGCCATCAGCCACGGGATCGACACGGTGATGCTCAACGTGCTGACGCCGGCCCCCGGCACGGGCTGGTTCGACGAGGTCGACGGCGAGGGTCGCATCTTCGAGAAGCGCTGGCAGTTCTACGACGGCCAGCACGTGGTGCTCACGCCCCTGCACATGGAGCCGGCCGCCCTGCAGGCGGCCGTCCTCGAGGGATACGCACGCTTCTACTCGACCGGACGCTGGGCGAGATGCCTGATCGAGCGCCGGTGGCTGACCCTGCGGGACCACACCTGGTGCTGGTGGTTCGCGCGCCGCTGGGCGAAGGATCGCCGGAACGCCGCCTACCTGCGCCACCTGGACGGGGTCGCCGTCGGCGCGTCCCGGCCGGCGTAGCCCGGCGGCGCTCAGGCGCCGCGGATCGCGCGCCCGTCGAAGACCGGTACGACGTCGGCCAGGTCGTGCTCGAAGGAGTACGGCAGCACGTCGTCCAGGCCGAGTCGCCTCAGGCGATGGCGCTGGGCGGCCTTCTCGACGTAGGCGAGCGGGTCGTCCTCGGCAAGACTCCACAGGTCCATCGCCGCGTGCGCCGAATCGCACTCGGTCCGGAACTCACCGGTCGCGAGAAGCCTGGTCGCCAGGGCACCCGCGAAGAGCGCGTCCTCGAGACAGAACTTGTCCTTCCAGCCCGAGCACAGGACGACCACGTCCTTCCGCTGCCGCAGGAGCCATCGGGTGACGGCGGAGATGTTGATGAAGGCTCCGACGGCGACGCTCCGCCCGCTCCCCGCGACGTGGAGCGCCTTCGTGCCGTTGGTGGTGCAGTACACGAGCGTCCTGCCGCCGATCGCCTCCCGCGTGAAGCTGAAGGCGGAGTTGCCGAAGTCGGCGAAGTCGACCTGGACCCCGTCCTTCTCGGAGGCGACCAGACAGCCCTCCGCCTTGAGGCGGCGGGCCTCGTCGTGCGTGGCGACGGGGATGATGGACCCGACGCCGTTCCCGACCGCGGTGACGATGGTCGTGCTGGCGCGCAGCACGTCCGTCAGCACCACGACGAACTCGCCCGTCGTGACGATGTCCGGGAACAGCTTGGGCGAGAAGCACACCTCGACGGTCCTCGTGTCCTGCACCGTCGCCACCACCTCCGATCTCCTGCTGGGGCAGCCGGTCCGCCTCCCGGCGGCTGCCCACGGCCCTTTGTCTGACATCCGGACGATAGCAGAGCGCCGGTGCACGGCGCAGGCCCTTCCGGCGCCCTGCCTTCTCGCGTAGCATCCCCCACATGAGCCGCAGCATCCGCTACATCGTGCTCTCCGACGTCCACCTCGGCGCCGGCAACAGCATCCTCACGCAGATCCCGCCGGGCCAGACGGTCGCCGACACGCACCACGCCAGCCCGGCGCTGCTGGGCCTGGCCGACTGCCTGCGGACACTCGTCGCGGGCTCCAACGGGGCCGGGGCGCCGCCGACGCTCGTCGCGGCCGGCGACCTCATAGACCTCGCTCTCTCGCCGGCCGAACGAGCGCTGCCCGTCTTCGGCCGCTTCGCCGCGGCGCTGCTGACGCAGGACGATCCCGTCATCGCCGATGAGATCGTCCTGCTCCCCGGCAACCACGACCACCTCACCTGGGACTACGCGCGGGAGCGGTGGCTCGAGGACCGGCTGGTCGCAGCCGGCGGCCGCCTCGCCGGCCACGCCGGCCGCCGCATCGGTCCCATGCTGCTCGGGCAGGAGCCGGCCATCACCTCGGTCCCGCTCACCGCGCTGGCGCGGGCGGCTGCCGGACGGGCGGGGGCGAGCGTCCGCGTCCTCTATCCCGATCTCGCCCTGCCCTCCGCCGACGGCCGCCGCCTGGTCCTGATCACGCACGGCCACTACATCGACCCCATGTGCACCAGCATGTCCGAGTTCGCCCGGCTGTTCGCGCCGCACGGCGGGCTCCCGGAGGACGCGGAGACCCTGGAGCGCGAGAACTGGCCGTGGATCGACTTCTTCTTCTCGTCGATGACGCGCTCCGGCAAGCCCGGCGCCCTGGTCGAGCTGATCTACGCGGCACTGCAGGACGAGCGGGCGTTCGACCGGCTCATCGACTCGGTGGCGCGCAACGTGACCATCGACCAGGGCCGCCTGAAGGGCGGCGCCGAGCGCTGGGCGATCAAGCACGTCACCGAGGCGCTCGCCGGCAAGGCCGTGGCGGCGCGCGAGCGCGGCAACCAGGCCGGCGTGCTCAGCGCCGGCGCCCGTGCGGCGCTCGGCAGGTACCTCGGCGCCCTGCGGCGGCGCGTCGAGACCGACCTCGGCGCGCTGCCCGACCGCGCCGCCCTGATCCTCGGTCACACGCACAAGCCGTTCGCCGAGCTGTGGACGGGCGACGGCTGGCCGCCGGGTGGACTCGGCGTGGCCAACACCGGCGGCTGGGTCGTCGACCACCACGAGGCGCAACCGCTCGCCGGCGGCGCCGTGGCCCTGGTCAGCGACGAGCTCGACGTCGCGCTCGTACGCCTGTACCAGCAACTCGAGGACCCGGCGCACTGGCGCATCGACGTCGAGACGCCGGACGGCGCCGCGAGCGAGTTCGCCGAGGGCATCCGCAAGCTGATCGACCCCGGCTCGGCCCCTTGGAGCACGTTCTCGGCCGCCGCCGCCGGACTCGTCGCGGAGCGGCGGCGCGATCTCGAGACGACGCTGGACCAGGAGCTGCGGCGCCTGGGCACCTGACCCCGGGCGACCCTGCTCCTGGCATCTGCATCAACCCGGAGTACGACAAGGTCGTGGTGGGCCCAGCAGGACTCGAACCTGCGACCGGCCGATTATGAGTCGGCTGCTCTGACCAACTGAGCTATAGGCCCACGCGAACCACCGCGGCGCGCCGCACCGCAATGGTATCAGCACCTGCGACGGCGGCCGTCGGCGGGCCCGCCGCAGGGCCGGCCCGCTCCTACTCCCCGTCCTCGCCCTCAGACTCGGGCAGGAGCGAGGTGACGACGCATTCCGCGACGCCGTGGCCCTCCACGGCGAGCACCTGGAGGGCGACGTGCTCGTACACCACGACGTCCCCGACCACGGGCGGACGGTCGAGCAGCATCAGCACGAGGCCGCTCACCGTGTCCACGTCCTCGTGCTCGAGCTGGATGTCGAAGTGCTCGCCGACCTCCTCGACCCGCACCGTCCCGCTCACGTGCAGGCGGCCCTCGTGGTCCGTCCAGACCGGCGGGCGCTCCGTCTCCTCCTCGATCTCCCCGACGACCTCCTCGAAGAGGTCCTCGATGCTCACCAGCCCCGCGGTCCCCCCGTGCTCGTCGAGGATCACGGCCAGCTGCGTGCGCTCGCGCCGCATGGCGGCGAGCACCACGTCGACGTCCGCCGTCTCGGGCACGTACGGGACGGGGCGCAACGGCGTGCCGTCCGGCCCGCCGCCCCTCGCCAGCAGTCCCAGCACGTCCTTGACGTGCATCATCCCGACGATGTCGTCGAGATCCTCCCGGTAGACCGGGTAGCGGGTGTGCGGCGACGACACGAGAAGCTCGACGATCTCGTCCCTTCCCGCGTCGAGCGGGATCCCCACGATGTGCACCCGCGGCACCATCACCTCGCCCGCGGTGAGATCGCCGAAGTCGAGCAGCTCCTGCAGCACGTGCCCCGCCTCGCCGCCGATCTTGCCGCCCTCAAGGCTCTCCCGCACGATGAGGCGAAGCTCCTCTGCGGTGTGGTACTGCTCCACGCTCCCGCGCTGCCGCTCGACGCCGAGCGCGCGCAGGATCAGGTTGCCGATCCCGTTGAGCGTCACGACCAGCGGATAGAAGACGACCAGCATGGCGCGCATGAAGGGATTCACGAGCACTGCCGTGGACTCCGCCCGCTGGAGGGCGACCGACTTGGGGACCATCTCTCCCGCCACGATGTGGATGTAGGTCATGATCGCGACCGCGACGACGCTCGCGAGCGCGTGCGCGGCGACCGTGCCGAGCGCTCCGATGCGCTCGAGCGGGACCTCGAGCCAGCCGGCCGCGACCTCCTCGCCGTACATGCCCAACCCGAGGCTGGCGATGGTGATCCCGATCTGGGCCACCGCCAGGTACCTGTCCTGGCTGCGGGGGTCGCGGAGGATCCGGCGGAGCCGCAGGACGCGCCTGTCGCCGGCCGCCGCGCGCCGCTCGATGGACGCGCGCGGCGCACCGACGAAGGCGAACTCGGCGGCCACGAAGAGGCCGTTCAGCAGCACGAGCCCCGCGATGATGAGCACAGGGACGACGACGTTCATCGGCTTCCCTGCCTGCGGCCGACACGCAGGGCCGGCAACCGGCGGCGGCGCGGGGCGCGAGCCGCCTCGCCGCCCTTGAACTCGTCGCCCAGCTCGCCGAACACTTCCTCGAGCACGTCCTCGAGCGTCACCAGGCCGACCATGCGGCCCTCGTCGTCGGTGACGATCGCCAGCTGACTGCGGTTCTCACGGAGCACGGTGAGCACCCTGTCCGCGGTGGTCGACGGAGAGACCCTGACGGCGGGTCGCAGCAGCTCGTCGAGGTCGACCCGCTCGACCTCCCCCCTGGCCACGGCCAGCGCGACGTGCTTGGTCTGCAGGACGCCGACGATCGTGTCGCGGTCTCCCCGGTAGACCGGCAGGCGCGAGTACGGACTCTCGGCGACCTCGGTCACGATGCGCTCGAAGGGCTGGTCGGCGTCGATGGCCGCCACCCGCGAGGCGGGCACCATCACGCTGCTCACGGGGTGCATGCTGAGGCGCAGCGCCTGGTGCAGGCGGCGCTGCTCGTCCGGTTCCAAAAGGCCGCCGTCGCGGCTCTCGACGATGAGCAGGTCGATCTCCTCGGGCGAGTGGATGTGCCGGTGGGACACCTGTGGGGAGCGCAGCAGCCTGAGCAGCAGGACGCCGCTGCCGTTGAGCAGCCAGATGAACGGGGCGAACAGGCGCAGCGAGAGACGCATGGCGCCGACTGTGAGCACGAGGGCGCGCGTCGGGTACTGCAGGGCGAGAGACTTGGGCAGAAGCTCGCCGAGGACGACCTGCAGCGCCGTGAGCGCGAGAAGCACGACGAGCGCGGCAACGCCCTGCGCGGCGAGCGCGTTCCAGCCTCCGAGCCTCTCGAGCGCCGGCGCCAGGTCACGCGCCAGCGTCGCCTGGCCGAAGGCGCCGAGCACCAGGCTGGAGAAGGTGATGCCGATCTGACAGGCGGCGACGTAGCGGTCGAGCCGGGCGGAGTCCTCGACGATCGGCAGCACCCAGGAGGCGCGGTGGTCGCCCTCCTGCGCGAGCATGCGGACGCGGCTGCGCCGCGTGCCGACCGCGGCGAACTCCGCGGCGACGTACAGCGCGTTGACGGCGATCAGGAGGGCGACGACCGTCCAGGTGACGGGATTCATCGCCTCATCGCCGCCCGGAAGGATGCCCGGCCGACCCCTGGGGGGCGGTCATGCGGCCGGATAAGTGTGGGTCTGCTGACATGGGGACACCGCAATGATACCCGACTGCGCCCCTCGCCACCGTCGTGCGGGTGCGGCCGCGACCGAGAGAGCGAGACGCAGTGATACGCTTCACGTACAGCGGCCGCAGGACGGACAGGGAGGTGAGCGCTGGTGGCCGGAGGCGAGACCGACCCCCAAGGCCTTTCGCCGCTGCGCGAGTGGCGGACCACGCAGATCGTCCGCGTCACGGCCGTCGCCACCCTCACCGTGCTGGCGATCGTCGGCGTCCTGCAGTTCCTCTTCGAGATCCGCACCATCCTGCTGTGGGTGCTCATCGGGGTGATCCTGGCGGTGGCGCTCCAGCCCGCCGTGGGCTGGCTGGAGCGCCACCGCTGGAACCGCATCGCCGCCGCGCTCCTCGTCTCCTTCGGAGCGATCGCCGTGCTCGTCGGCGTGATCGTAGCCGTCGCCTACCCCGTCGTCTTCCAGGCCGACGACTTCATCCGTGCCCTGCCGTCCATCCTCGACGAGCTCTTCGGCACCGACGGCCAGTTGAACTTCCTGGAGACGCGCTTCCACATCCTGGAGCGCGTCGCCAGGGTCACGCCCGACCAGGTCGCCGACCTGGTGCTGGGCAACCAGGAGACCATCGTGGGCGTGCTCTCGCGCGCCGCCTCCATGGTGGCCGGGGTCATCACGATCCTCACGATCATGGTGATGATGCTGATCGAGGGGCCGCGCGGCTGGGCCGCCGTGCTCAGTGCGATGGTCGACGAGGAGCGCGAGTGGGGCGAGCGCGTGGGGCGGAACTTCCTCCGCGCCACCGGCGGGTACGTGCGCGGCAACCTGGCCATCAGCCTGGTGGCCGGCATCGCCTCCTACATCGTCCTCAGGATCCTCGGCATCCCCTACGCGGAGACGCTGGCGGTGCTGGTCGCCGTCCTCGACATCATCCCGCTGGTGGGTGCGACCATCGGGGCCGTCATCGTGTCGCTCGTCGGCTTCGCCACCGGGGGCGCGGTGGACGGCATCGTGCTGGTCGTCTTCTTCGTCGTCTACCAGCAGTTCGAGAACAACGTCCTGCAGAACATCGTCTACAGCAAGACCGTCTCGCTGAGCCCGCTCGTCGTGTTCATCGCCGCGCTCGCCGGAGCGGCGCTCGGCGGGATCGTGGGCGTGCTCCTGGCGATCCCGCTCACCTCGGCCGGCTGGGTTCTGGCCGGCGACCTCATCGCGCTCCGGCGCCAGCGCTCCGTCCGGCGCGGCGGCAGGGAGCCGCTGGTCAAGGAGCCGCCGCCGCGCGACGACGAGACGGCGCAGCCTGGCGACCCTCAGGGAGCGCCGGCGCACGTCGCCCCACCGGACGACGCCCGGGCGCCCGGGGGCGGCGCCCCGCCGGGTGGCCGCGCGGAGGCGTGACGCCGCCCGGACCGCCGCCCCGCGCCGCCCACACCAGCCCGCCGCGTCAGCCCGCCGCGCCGCCGACGGCACCTGCCCGCTCGTTGTTGCGGTGCTATTCTTAGGTACGAACCAGCGGCAACTACAACCGGCGGTGCCTGCGGCGCGTCCCAAGGCAGCGACGCGTCGGGAAGGGGAGGGTGTGGCCGTTCCTGCCGACGAGATGGAGCGTCGCGTCGAGCAGCTGTCGCTCGGGCTGCGCCGCTCCGGTCTCCGACTCACGCATCAGCGGCTCGAGATCGTGCGCGTGCTCGCCGCCGACGAGACCCATCCCGATGCGGAGACCGTGTATGAGGCCGTGAGGATGCGGGTACCCACCATCTCGATGGACACGGTCTACCGCACGCTCGCGACGCTCAGCGACCGCGGGCTGATCACCAGGGTCCAGTTCCTCCCCGGCCCGGCACGGTACGACGTCAACCAGACCACGCACCACCACTTCGTCTGCACCTGCTGCGGATTGGTGCGCGACATCGACGACCCAGCCCTCGACGCCATCCGCCCCACCGCCGACGTGAGGCGCATGGGCCGGACCGATGCGGTGAGCGTGCAGTTCCGCGGCGTGTGCACGGCCTGCCGAGGAGGGAAGACCAGACGGACGTGACGCAAGACCTTCGAGACCTGCTGTACGGCAACACCTTCGTTGCCACGAGAGGAGAGTGACGATGCCCGACGAAACCACCACCCCGCTCCCAGGCGTCCCCACCCCGGCCCCCACCACGGTCCGGCAGTGGTGGCCGGACCAGCTCGACCTGTCCGCGCTGCACCGCAACCCCCCTGCGGGGGATCCGATGGGGGCGGACTTCGACTACGCGGCCGAGTTCGCGACGCTCGACATCGAGGCCGTCCGGCGCGATCTCTACGCGCTCATGACGGACTCGCAGCCGTGGTGGCCCGCCGACTACGGCCACTACGGCCCGCTGTTCATCCGCATGGCCTGGCACAGTGCCGGCACGTACCGGATCAGCGACGGCCGCGGCGGCGGAGGTGCAGGCACGCAGCGGTTCGCCCCGCTCAACAGCTGGCCGGACAACGTGAACCTGGACAAGGCGCGCCGGCTGCTCTGGCCGATCAAGAAGAAGTACGGCCGCAAGATCAGCTGGGCCGACCTCATGATCCTCGCCGGCAACTGCGCCCTGGAGTCGATGGGGCTTCCCACGTTCGGCTTCGGCGGCGGTCGCGTCGACGTGTGGGAGGGCGAAGACATCGACTGGGGCAGCGAGCACACGTGGCTCGGCGACGAGCGCTACAGCGGCGAGCGCGACCTCGCCAACCCGCTCGCCGCGGTCCAGATGGGGCTCATCTACGTGAACCCCGAAGGCCCCAACGGCCAGCCGAGCGCCCTCGCTGCGGCGAAGGACATCCGCGAGACCTTCCGCCGCATGGCCATGAACGATGAGGAGACCGTCGCCCTGATCGCCGGAGGGCACACGTTCGGCAAGACGCACGGAGCCGGGGACGCGGCCCACGTCGGGCCCGAGCCGGAGGCCGCGCCGCTCCAGCAGATGGGGCTGGGCTGGAAGAGCGACTTCGGCACCGGGATGGGCGACGACACCATCAGCAGCGGTCTCGAGGGCGCCTGGACGCCCACGCCGACGACCTGGGACAACAGCTACCTCGAGACGCTGTTCCGCTACGACTGGGACCTCACCAAGAGCCCGGCCGGCGCCTGGCAGTGGGTCCCGACGGACCCGGCCGCCGCGGAGGCCGTCCCCGACCCGCACGACCCGTCCAGGCGGCATCCGCCGGTCATGCTCACCACTGACCTCGCGCTGCGCATGGACCCCATCTACGAGCCCATCTCCCGGCGCTTCCTCGAGTACCCCGAGGAGTTCCAGCTGGCGTTCGCCAAGGCGTGGTTCAAGCTGACCCACCGCGACATGGGACCGATCACCCGGTACCTCGGGCCGCTGGTGCCGTCGGAGCCGCAGATCTGGCAGGACCCCGTGCCCTCCGTCTCCCATCCGCTCGTGCGGGCGCAGGATGTGGCCGCCCTCAAGGAGAAGGTGCTCGCCTCCGGGCTCTCGGTACGCGACCTCGTCACCACCGCCTGGGCCTCGGCCTCGACCTTCCGTGGCACCGACAAGCGCGGAGGTGCCAACGGGGCACGGATCCGCCTGGAGCCGCAGCGCAGCTGGGCGGTCAACGAGCCCGAGAAGCTCGCCAGGGTGCTGGACACGCTGGAGACGATCAGGCAGGAGTTCGCCGCCCAGGCGTCTGGCGGCGTGCAGATCTCGCTTGCCGACCTCATCGTCCTCGGCGGCTGCGCCGCCGTGGAGAAGGCGGCGAAGGACGCCGGCGTGGACGTCGAGGTGCCGTTCACGCCGGGGCGCACCGACGCGTCGCAGGAGATGACCGACGTCGAGTCGTTCGCCGTGCTGGAGCCGACCGCGGACGGGTTCCGCAACTACCTCGGCGGCGGCCAGTCCGAGAGGGCCGAGCACCTGCTCGTCGACAGGGCGTGCCTGCTCACGCTCACGGCCCCCGAGATGACGGTGCTCGTCGGCGGCCTGCGCGCGCTCGGCGCGACGCATGGTGGATCGGACCTCGGAGTGCTCACCGCCCGCGAGGGAGCGCTGACCACCGACTACTTCGTCAACCTGCTCGACATGGGCACGGTCTGGGAACCCCTGGACGAGGGCGAGGAGACCTTCGAGGGCTGCGACCGCTCGACCGGCGAGAGGAAGTGGACGGCGAGCCGCGTCGACCTCGCCGTCGGTGCCAACTCGCAGCTGCGCGCGCTTGCCGAGGTGTACGCATGCGACGACGCGCAGGAGAAGTTCGTGCGCGACTTCGTCGCCGCCTGGGACAAGGTCATGATGCTCGACCGCTTCGACGTCCGCTGACGCTCGAACGAGAGAGGCGGGAGGGCCGGGGCCGCTTCACGCGGCCCCGGCCCGGGCCGCTCCGGCGAAGCCGTCTCTCTCCGCGGAGCAGCTGTGACGTGACGGCCGTCCGCTCTCCGGAGGGCACCGGCCGGTGCCTTCCGTGCGGACGCGTCACACGCTCTTGAGGCGTTCGACGAGCGCCGGCACCACCTCGTACAGGTCGCCGACCAGGCCGTAGTCGGCCATGCCGAAGATCGGCGCCTCCTTGTCCTTGTTCACGGCGGCGATCAGCTTGGCGCCGGCCACGCCGACGGTGTGCTGGATCTGGCCGGAGACGCCGACGCCGATGTAGAGGTCGGGGGCCGTCTTCGCCCCGGAGAGGCCGATGATGCGGTCTTCGCCGAGCCACTCGAAGTCGGCGAGGCTCTTGGTGCACCCGACGACGGCATCCAAGGCGCCCGCGAGCTGCTCGCCGAGGGCGAGGTCCTCGCGGGCGATGAAGCCGCGACCCACGCCGACGATGCGCGGTGCCGCATCCAGGTTGACCTGGTCGCCTTCCCGAGCCCGCCGGTCCAGAACCCTCACCTTCGACTCAAGGGTGAGAGTTGGCGTCTCCACCCTGCCCGCTCCGGACGTCGCGCCCTCGGCGCTGAAGGTCTTGGGCATCACGGCGAACACCTTGACCGGCGTCGTGACCTTCTCGCGCGCCACGGTGGCGCCGCCGAAGGCATAGCGGGCGGCGACCACGTCGTCGCCCTCCACCGACAGCGCGTTGACGTCGGTGACGCAGCCGGCGCCGAGCCTCTGCGCCAGCCTCGGCGCCGTCTCCTTGCCCCGCCGGGTGGATCCGACCAGGACGATGGCTGCGCCGGCCGGCACGGCGATCTGGACGAGCGCGGCGGCGACGGTGTCGGCCGGCCAGCCCTCAAGCGCCGCGTCCTCGCTCACGTACACGGTGTCGGCGCCGGCGGCGGCGAGCTCGCTCGCCGCAGCTCCGGCGCCCGGCCCCAGGGCCGCGGCGCTGACGCCGAGGCCGAGGGCCGCGGCGATCTGCCGCCCGCCGGCGACCAGCTCGCGGGCGGTCGCGATCTTCTCGCTGTACACAAGCAGCTCGGCCATCGCTACCTCCCCAGGACGCCTTCGCGGATCAGCGCATCGACGAAGGCCTCCGCCTGCTCGGCCGCCGTCCCCTCGAACACGATGTGCTTGCGGTCCTGCTCCTCCGCCAGGTTGCTCTCGATCTCGCGCACCGGCACCGGAGCCTCGATGTCGAGGTCGGCCAGCGACCACACCTGCAGCGGCTTGCTCTTGGCCTTCATGATCTGCATGAGGCCGGGGATGCGCGGCTCGTTGACCTCGCTGACCACGGTGACGGCCGCCGGCAGCGGCGCCTGCACCGTCTCGATCACGTCATCCATGCTGCGCTCGCAGCGCACCACGTCACCCTCAGCCTCGACGGTGCGCGCATAGCCGATCTGCGGCAGGTCGAGCAGCTCGGCCACGCGCGCCCCGACCTGGCCCGTGTAGTTGTCGCTCGACCCTTCGCCGAAGAGGAGCAGGTCGCAGGCCGAGAGCTTGCGGACGGCGGCGGCGATGACCGCCGCGACCGCCGCCTGGTCCGGCTCGGCCAGAGCCGGATCGTCGATCACGACCGCCTCGTCGGCGCCCATGGCGAGCGCCACCTTGATGTCTTCGGCCGCCTTGCGGTTGCCCTCGGCGACGCACAGCGCCGTCACGTTGGACGCCGCGCCCGACTCCCGCAGGGTCACGGCGGCCTCCAGCGCGTTCTTCTCGAGGTCGCCGATCTTGTACGGCACGCCCTCGGTCTGCGCCACGCGGTCCTTGACGCGGACCAGCTCCAGGTCCGGGTTGGTCTTCACGCAGACGACGATGTCCACTGGTTCACCCCTCTCATCCGGGTCGTCCGGCTTGTCGCAGACGGCCCGCTCCGCTCAACTCATCCGGTACTGGACCCCGAAGGGGCCATGCGGGTACGCCCAGGACAGGGCGCGCCTGTCACAGCAGAGCAGACACGTGCCGCACTCCAGGCACCCCTCCCAGTTGACGGTCATGCGCCCCTGGTCATCACGCTCGTACAGGTCGGCCGGGCACACGTACAGGCACGCCTCGTCGTCGCACTGCGTCCTGCACACCTCGGTGTCGATGACGATATGCGGTTCCTTGTCGAGCTTGAAGACGTCGAGGCCGAGCTTGGCATCGATGTTCATCGCGTCGCCCTCCTCTCAGATCTTCCGCATGGACCAGGCGTCCCTGAGGGTCGCCAGGCTCAGGAAGTCGCGCCTGACGCCGTTCCAGGCCTTCTTGACGAGCCCGGCTTGCGGCTGCTCGCCGACGGTGTAGACGCTCTCGAGCAGCCGCCCCACGGCGGCGGGGTAGTGCGTGAAGAGGCGGGGGTTCTCCATCACGCCGGGGATGTTCCTGGCCGTCTCGAGGTCGCGGAGCACGAAGCTGCTCCTCAGCGACTGTTCGTAGGAGGCGAGGCCGGCGGCGGAGCAGTCTCCGGCCGCCTTCGCCTTCTTGATCGCCTCGGCGGCGTAGTAGCCCGAGGCGACGGCGAAGTCCATGCCCCGCACCGTGACGAGGGCGTTGAAGCTGAGGCCCGCGGTGTCGCCGGCGACCACGTAGCCGTCGCCGGCCAGCCGCGGCACCTGGGTGATCCCGCCCTCGGGCACGGCGTGCGCCGAGTACTCGGCCGCCGTGCCGCCGGCGATCAGCGGGCGGATCTGGGGCAGCTCCTTGAACGCGTCGAGGAGCTGCCAGCTCTCCGTGCCGTCGCGCCGGCGCCGCATGTCCTCCATGCCCACCACCATGCCGAGCGCGATGCTCTCCTTGTTGGTGTAGAGGAAGGCGCCGCCCATCATGCCCCTGGTGCAGTCGCCCATGAAGAGCTGGGCGGCGCCCTCGCCGGGGTTGAGGTGCCAGCGGTCCTCGATCACGCCGGCCGGCAGCTCGATGACCTCCTTGTAGCCGAGGGCGTGGTGCCTCGGCTGCGGCTGCGCGGCCAGCCCGGCCGCGCTGCTGAGCAGCCGCAGCACGCCCTCGGCCACGACGACCACGTCCGCGCCGATCTCGTCGCCCCCGGCCCTGATGCCGATCACGCGGCCGTCCTTGCGCAGCAGCTCGTCGACCTTCATGTTCGGCACCACCATGGCGCCCTTCTCCATGACCTTGTCGGCGAGCCACTGGTCGAGCTTCGCCCGGACCACCGTGTAGCTCTGCGGTCCGCCCTCCAGGAACCGGTCCGAGGCGATCTCGACCGTCGTGTGCGCCCCGTCGGCCATCATCGTGACCAGCTCGCGCGCCACCGGCCGCTCGAACGGCGCCTCGTCCCACAGCTCCGGATAGAAGCCGCGGATGGGCTTGACGTACAGGCGCCCGCCGGTGACGTTCTTGGCGCCGCTGTAGTCGCCGCGCTCGAGGACCATGACCTCGAGGCCGGCCTCGGCCAGGCCGTAGGCCGCGGAGAGGCCGGCGAGGCCGCCACCGACGACGATGCATTCGACTGACTCCATGTGGCGGCCTCCTTACCGACCTTCGATCCGACTGCCGCGCGGGGCCCGGCCTTCAGTCCTTGAACGGGTTGTGGGTCTCGCCCCACTCGTCGCGAGCGATGATGCCACGCATGATCATCAGGCCGCCCTCGGCGCCGACCTCGTAGCTCATGACGCCGCGCAGCAGCATCTCGAGCGGC
>JAAZAR010000029.1 GCA_012514235.1 Actinomycetota bacterium | reverse complement strand
GCGCGCTGGGGAGCGTCCCGGATCACCGTGCTCGACACGCCGCTCATGGAGATCTCGTCGTCCAGCATCCGCGAGCGTGTGGCGGCGCGCCGGCCGGTGCGCTATCTCGTCCCGCCCCGGGTCGAGCAGTTCATCGTCGAGAAGGGGCTCTACCGATGACGGGTCTCGACAGGCCGACGGCCGAGGCGCTCATCGGAGCGCGCCTCTCGCCGAGACGGCGCGACCACGCGCACCGCGTGGCGGCTGAGGCCGTGGTCCTCGCCGAGCGCCACGGTGCTCCCCGGGACAAGGCCGAGCTCGCGGGCCTGCTGCACGACTACTGCCGCGAGCTGTCCGACGAGGAGATGCTCGCGGCCGCGCGCCGTCACGGCATCCCCGTGGGCCCTGTGGAGGCGCGACGCCCGAGGAAGATCCTCCACGGCCCGGTCGCGGCCGCCGAGCTCCTCGAGCTCGGACTGGACCCGGAGGTCGCCGCGGCGATCCGGCTCCACACCGTCGGCGACGAGGGCATGAGCGTGCTGGAGAAGTGCATCTACCTCGCCGACTACGTCGAGCCGGGTCGCGACTTCCCGGGGCTCGATGAGGTGCGGGCGCTGGCCGAGACGTCGCTCGACGCGGCTGTAGGCGCCGCCGCACGCCTGACCCTGCTCGACATCATCCGCAAGGGCCGAGGGGTGGTCCCCGGGGCGCTCAGGTTGTACAACGAGACGCATGCCGGCCAGTAGGGGATACCGCAGCGATCGCCTCCGCCGCCGCCGTCGCTCCAGGGTGGAGCGCTCGCAGGCATGGCTGCTCTACGTGCTCGCGGGCGCCGTGGCGTTCGCGGCCGTCCTCGGAGCGTGGTACGTGGCGGGCCGGCTGACCGGCGAGGAGCCGGCCCCCGAGCGGAGCGGGTTCCTGGCGGCCGTCCAGCTTACCGTCCCCGGCGAGGACGGCCCCGTCGCCGCCCTCCTGGCGGTCCAGGACCCGGAAGGCGGCGATCCGGGCGTGTACCTCATCCCGCCGGACCTGCTGCTGGAGGGTCCCAACGGCGAGTACGTGTTCGCGGCGGACGCCATGGCGGCCGGCGACCTCGCTGCCGACCTCGGGCGCGTCGTCGACGCTCCCATTGACGCCGTGCACACCGTGCCGGTGTCCGACCTCGGGGAGTGGGCCGGCACCACCGAGCTGCAGGTCGACCTCGAGAAGCCCGTGAGCGTCGACCTGCAGAGCGGCGTGCTCGTCGTCAAGGACGGTGGCACGGTGTCGGTGGCCGATCTGCCGGCGGTGTTCTCGTCGCCGGGCGCGAACCGCCGCGAGCTCACGGCGCTGCAGACCGCCGTGGTCGACGCGGCGCTCGAAGCGGCCGCTCTGCGGCCGGTCGCCGAGCGCCGCCGGCTGACCGGCTCGAGCGCGTCGCCTTCCGTCGAGGGCGCGACGCTCGCCGACGTGGTCGCGCGCATGACCTCCGCCACGGCGGTCGTCGAGACGTTCCCGGCGGGCACCCGGGTGGCGGAGGGCCAGTTCGCCTTCGTGCCGAAGCCCGCCGAGATCCAGGCGAACATCACCCGCCGGTCGCCGGCGTACGATGCGGCCGTCACGGTCCAGGTGCTCAACGGCAGCGGCCGGGTCGGCGCCGGGGAGGCGGTCGTCGAGAAGCTCGCCAGCCTCGACGTCGACCTGCCGGCGCCCCTCAACGCCGACAGCTTCTCGTACGCGCAGACCCAGATCCTCGCGGGCGCGGAGACCCTCCCGGTGGCCCGCGACATCCGTGCTATACTCGGCCGCGGCGTCGTCCTCGACGGCCCCGACCTCCCTGACGGGATGGTGCAGGTCATCGTCGGCCACGACTTCAAGGCCCAGGAATCAGGCACAAAGGACCAGCCGTAGCCGCCCTTCCCGAACCCACCGCCTCAGAGCGTCTCGCACGCGACATCGTCTCGCTTGCCGCCGGCAAGAAGGCAACGGACATCGTCGTCCTGGACATGGACGAGGCGGTGTCGTACACGGACTACTTCGTCGTCCTCACGGGTGCGAACTCCCGTCAGACGAGGGCCATCGCCGAAGAGATCCAGGGCAAGCTCCGCTCCGTCCGTCGTGCCGCTCGCGTGGAGGGTGAGCGGGAGGGCGAATGGATCCTCATCGACTACATCGACGTGGTCGTGCACATCTTCACGTCCGCGGCTCGCGACTTCTACCGGCTCGAGAGGCTGTGGGGCGACGTGCCCCGGCTGGTCGTGCCGGAGGAGGGCTGAGCGCGTGCAGCACGAAGAGGGCTTGAGAGCCCGGCCATGGGGAGGTAAGCCATGACGCGCAGACTCACGGGCGCGGCCGTCGCCGCGCTGCTCGCAGTCCTGGTCCTGGGGGCGACACCGGCGCTCGCTTTCGACCGTTCGGCCAACGAGGCCGCGCTGCTCAAGCTGATCAACCAGGCGCGCACGCGTCGCGGCCTGACCGCCGTCAAGGTGGTCCGCACGCTCGACAAGGCGGCGCTGGCGCACTCCCGCGACATGATCGCCCGCGACTACTTCTCGCACTCGTCGCGGGCCGGCGCCTCCGTCGCCGCCCGGGCGCGCAAGGCCGGGTACTCCACCAGCGGCTGGTCCAGCTGGTCGATCGGTGAGGTCATCGCGCTCGGATCGGGGTCCAAGGGCAAGGTCAGGAGCGTCTTCAAGGCGTGGATGCGCTCCAGCGGGCACCGCAAGGTGATCCTCAGGAAGTCCTGGCGGGACGTGGGGATCGGCTGCTCCCGCGGCACGTACAAGGGCGTGCGCGGAGTGTGCATGTACACCGTCGACTTCGGGCGGCGCAGCAAGTAGCAGGCAGGGCGGCGGCGCCCGTGGACGAGGCGTCGCGGGCGGCTCCACAGACGTTGTCTTCCGTCCTCTCCCGGGCTATCATACGAACGTATGTTCGCTCCCGGCAGAGCCATCCTCCACCTGGACATGGACGCCTTCTTCGCCTCCGTGGAGCAGGCGCGCCGCCCCGAACTGCGCGGCAAGCCCGTCATCGTCGGCGGCGAGCGCGGAGGGCGAGGGGTGGTCTCCGCGTGCTCCTACGAGGCGCGCGAGTACGGGGTGCACAGCGCGCTGCCCATCACGCAGGCCGAGCGGCTTTGTCCGCACGCGGTGTTCCTGCCGGTCGACATGAAGGCGTATCTCGCCGTCCACCGCGCGCTCGTCGGCCTGCTGGAGCAGTACACCGATCTCGTGGAGGTGGCGTCCATCGACGAGGCGTACCTGGACGTCACCGGCAGCCGGCGGCTGTTCGGTCCGCCGCGCACCATCGCCCACCGTATCCAGGAGCAGGTCTACGACGCGCACGGCGTCACCTGCTCCATCGGCATCGGACCCACCAAGCTCCTGGCCAAACTGGCCGCCGGCATGCACAAGCCGGCCGGCATCGGCGAGCTCACGCACGCCGACGTGCACGGCCGCCTGCGCGACCTGCCCGTGGGGGAGGTCTGCGGCATCGGCCCGGTCACCCAGGAGCGCCTCGCCGCTCTCGGCCTCACCACTGTCGGGATGCTGCAGGACGTGCCGTTCCCGCTGCTCGCAGCCGCGTTCGGCAAGGGCGCGCACGGGCTGCGCCAGCTCGCCCTGGGGCGCAGCTTCTCACCGGTGCGCCGCGAGCGGCCGCTGCCCAAGTCGGTCGGGCGCGAGACCACCTTCGACGACGACGTCAACGACGGCGACCTCCTGCGCGCCACGCTGCTTGCGCTCACCGACAACGCCGTCGCCGAGCTCCGCCGCAAGGGACTCGCAGCACGCACGGTGGCGCTCAAGGTGCGGTTCAACACCTTCCACACCGTGAGCCGGCGCCGCACCCTGCCGCGTCCGGTCAGCGCCGTGCGGCCGCTCTTCGAGACGGCCACGGCGCTGCTCGACGAGCTGGACGTCGGCGCCCGCTGGGTGCGTCTCGTGGGGGTGAGCTTCAGCGGGTTCACGCACAATGCCTTCCAGCTCACCCTCGACGACGGCTGGCGGGAGGTGGCGCTCGGCGAGGCGGTCGACAAGGTGCGCCAGAAGTACGGCTTCAGGGCGCTCACGCTGGCGGCCGCGGGCCTCACGGCGAGCGAGGACCCGGAGGCGCGCGGCTCATCGGCCGGTGGGCCCTCCGCCCGCCCGAGTCTCGGTCGCCGGTGACCTTCCGGAGGCCTGTCGCCGCCTTCACGGACGGGCCTCCGCGGGAGGCCGCCGGAGCAGCCTCCGAGCGTCGCCCCTGTGCTAGACTTCATCCTTCCGAGAGGACACGAACGGCCGCCTCGCGCGCCGGCGCGCGAGGCGGCCGTCGAACGACAACGAGGAGACCCCGGATGAACGACCCAGCCAAGATCAGGAACATCGCTCTCGTCGGCCACCGCGGCACCGGCAAGACGTCGTTGTTCGAGGCGCTGCTGTTCGCCGCCGGCGCGGTCACGCGGCTGGGCTCCGTCGCGGACGGCACCACCGTGTCCGACTGGGACGAGGACGAGAAGAAGCGCCAGATGAGCCTCTCGGCCGGTCTGGCGCACATCGATCACGCCGGTCTCTCGTACAACCTCCTCGACACCCCCGGCGACTCCAGCTTCCTTGCCGACGCCATCGCCGGCCTCCAGGTGGTCGAGACGGCGCTCGTGGTGGTCAACACGGTGCTGGGCGTCGAGGTCCAGACCGAGCGGCTCTGGGAGCGGGCCGAGGCGCGCGGGCTCGGCCGCGTCATCGTCTGCAACATGCTCGACCGCGAGCGCGCCGACTTCGACGCCGCCGTGGCGGCCCTGCAGGAGGCGTTCGGCGCGCAGGTCGTCGCCGTCCAGTTGCCGATCGGCAAGGAGCACGACTTCAACGGCATCGTCGACCTCCTCTCGATGAAGGCCTACACCTACGCCGGCGGCAAGGCGACCGAGGGCGACATCCCCGCAGATCTTGCCGACGCCGCTGCGGCCGCCCGCGACAAGCTCATCGACGCCGTCGCCAGCACCAACGACGACCTCGCCGAGAAGTACCTCATGGAGGAGGAGATCACGGCGGACGAGCTCAACGCCGCCTTCGCCGCGGCCGTCGCGGCCGCGCAGCTCTTCCCGGTCGCCTGCGTCTCCGCGACTGCCAACGTCGGCGCCGACAGGCTCTTCGACGTGCTGGCGCTCGCGCCGTCGCCGGCCGACGTGCCGGCGCCCAAGGTGCTCAAGGGCGACGAGGAGGTCCAGCTCGAGTGCGACCCGTCCAAGCCTGCGGTCGCCTTCGTGTTCAAGACGCTCGCCGACCCGTTCAGCGGTCACGTCAACGTGTTCCGCGTGTTCCAGGGCACGGTCAGCAGCGATTCCCAGCTCGTCGTCGCCCGCGACGGCCACAAGGAGCGCCTGGGCCAGCTCCTCAAGACCCAGGGCAAGGAGAACAAGCCGACCGACAGCCTGGTCGCCGGCGACATCGGGGCCATCGCCAAGCTCAAGGACGTCGTCACCGGCGACACCCTGAGCGCCGAGGCCGGGGCGGGCGCGTTCGCGCCGGTCGACTTCCCCGCCCCGCTCATGAGCTTCGCCATCACCGCCAAGAGCAAGGGCGAGGAGGACAAGGTCATCTCCGCCCTCCGGCGCCTCTCCGAAGAAGACCCGATGCTCGAGGTGCACCGCGACGATCAGACCGGCGAGATGATCGTCGGGGGCATGAGCCAGGTGCACGTCGAGGTCACCGTGGCGCGCATGAAGCGCCGGTTCGGCGTCGAGGTCGAGCTCAAGCCGCCGCGCGTCCCCTACCGTGAGACCATCAAGGGGACCGCCAAGGCCGAGGGCAAGCACAAGAAGCAGACCGGCGGCCGCGGTCAGTTCGCCGACACCTGGATGGAGGTGTCGCCCAAGCCGCGCGGCGAGGGCTTCGAGTTCGTCGACAAGATCGTCGGCGGCGCCATCCCGCGCAACTTCATCCCGGCCGTGGAGAAGGGCGTGCGCGCGGCCATGGCCGAGGGGTTCCTGGCCGGCTACCCCGTGGTCGACGTCCAGGTCACGCTCTACGACGGCAAGTTCCACCCCGTCGACTCGAGCGACATGGCGTTCCAGATCGCCGGCTCGCTCGGGTTCAAGGCCGCCGCGGAGAAGGCGCAACCCGTGCTGCTCGAACCCATCATGAGCGTCGAGATCACCGTGCCGGAGGAGAACGTCGGCGACATCATCGGCGACCTCAACTCGCGGCGCGGCCGGGTGCTCGGCACCACGCCGCGCGGCCACAACAACGTGGTCGGCGCCGAGGTGCCGCTCGCCGAGATGCTCAGCTACGCGCCGGACCTCACGTCGATGACCGGCGGACGCGGCGACTACCACATGGAGTTCCTCCGGTACGAAGAGGTCCCCGCGCACCTCGCCGCCAAGATCGTCGAGCAGGCCCAGAAGGACAAGGAAGAGGCGCAGAAGAGCTGACGCCTGTCCGCCCGGTTTTCCCCGCAAAGCCGGGCATTCCGTGGCATCCTGACGGTAGCTCGAATTCTGGACGCTGCGGTAGGATTGGCTGTAGCAACACGACCGGAGGTTTCCCCGTGACTGATATCGGCACCATGCGAGTGAAGAGCGGTCTCGCCGACATGCTCAAGGGCGGCGTCATCATGGACGTCACCGACGCCGAGCAGGCGAAGATCGCCGAGGACGCCGGCGCATGCGCCGTCATGGCTCTCGAGCGGGTGCCGTCGGACATCCGCGCCCAGGGCGGCGTGGCGCGTATGGCCGATCCCACCAAGATCCAGGAGATCCAGGAGTCCGTCTCGATCCCCGTGATGGCCAAGGCGCGCATCGGCCACTTCGTCGAGGCACAGATCCTGCAGTCCCTCGAGGTCGACTACATCGACGAGAGCGAGGTGCTCACGCCGGCGGACGAGGCCAACCACATCAACAAGTGGAAGTTCGACGTGCCGTTCGTGTGCGGCGCCGTCAACCTCGGTGAGGCGCTGCGCCGCATCAGCGAGGGAGCGGCCATGATCCGCACCAAGGGCGAGGCCGGCACGGGTGACGTGGTCGAGGCCGTGCGCCACATGCGCACGATCATGGGCGAGATCCGCAGGCTGCAGACTCTCGACGAGGACGAGCTCTACGTCGCCGCCAAGCAGCTCCCGGCCCCACTCGAACTCGTCAAGTGGGTCGCCGAGCACGGCAAGCTCCCGGTGGTGAACTTCTCGGCCGGCGGCATCGCCACACCGGCCGACGCCGCGCTCATGATGCAGCTCGGCGCCGAGGGCGTGTTCGTCGGCTCCGGCATCTTCAAGAGCGAGGATCCGCAGAAGCGCGCCAACGCCATCGTCAAGGCGGCGACCAACTACCGGGACCCGGCCGTCCTCGCCGAGGTCAGCGTGGGCCTCGGCGACGCCATGCCCGGCATCGACGCGGCGCGCATGCCGGCCGAGTCCAAGCTCCAGCACCGCGGCTGGTGACGGGAGAGGCCTCGGCGTGACTCCGCACGGCGGCAAGCGGCTGGACTGGATCCTCTCGCCCGATCCGGCGCTCGACCCCCTGGGTCCCGGCGCCGGGCTCGCCGTGGGCGTGCTCGCCCTGCAGGGCGACTTCCGCGAGCACCGCGTGATGCTCGAGCGCCTCGGCGCGCGCACGAGCGAGGTCCGCCGGCCGGCGGACCTCGACGGGCTCGACGGGCTCGTCATCCCGGGCGGCGAGAGCACGACCATCCACAAGCTCATGGAGGAGTACGACCTCGCCGGACCCATCAAGGCGTTCTCGGCGGAGGGCGGCATCGTCTACGGCACCTGCGCGGGCCTCATCACTGTAGCGCGTGCGACGGTCGAGGGACGGCCGACGACGCTCGGGCTCATGGACGTCGTCGCGCGACGCAATGCGTTCGGCCGTCAGGTCCGCAGCTTCGAGGCGGACCTGCAGATCGACGGCGTCGCCGGCGGTCCCGTGCGTGCGGTGTTCATCCGGGCGCCGTGGATCGAGAGTGCCGGTCCCGGCGTCGAGACGCTCGCCACCTGCGAAGGCCGCATCGTCGCGGCACGGGAGGGCGATGTGCTCGTCACCGCATTCCATCCCGAGCTCACAGACGACACCCGTCTGCACGAGCTCTTCATCCACATGATCCGCCGCCGGCAAGGCGCGGGGGCCGAGTCTTCGCCGACGCCGGCCGAGCGCGACGCCGGCGCGCCCGGCCGGGCTCCCGCCGCGGCCGGCCACCGCTGACCAGGGAGGTGTGCACCGTGTCCGGGCACTCCAAATGGGCCACCATCAAGCACAAGAAGGGCAAGACGGACGCCGCGCGCGGCAAGCTGTTCTCCAAGCTCTCGCGCGCGATCACCGTCGCCGCTCGTGACGGCGGCGGCGATCCGGCGATGAACATGGCGCTCGCCAACGCCATCGAGAAGGCCAAGGCCGAGTCCATGCCCAAGGACAACATCTAGCGCGCCATCCTGCGGGGTACCGGCGGCGCCCAGGGCGCCACCTACGAGAGCATCGTGTACGAGGGCTACGGCCCGGCCGGTGTCGCGATGATCGTCGAGGTGCTCACCGACAACAAGAACCGGTCCGCCGCCGAGGTGCGCAACATCTTCAGCAAGCACGGCGGCCAGCTGGCCCAGCCCGGCGCCGTCGCCTGGGGCTTCGAGCGCCGCGGCTCCATCGTCGTCGACGGTACGAGGTACGACGAGGACAACGTCATGGCTGCGGCCATCGACGCGGGCGCGGAGGACGTCGTGCAGGACGGAGACTCCTTCCAGGTGCTCACCCAGCCCGCCGATCTGGCGGCGGTCCGCGACGCCCTCACCGCGGCGGGCATCGAGTTCGAGTCGGCCGACCTCACCATGATCCCCAAGACGACGGTGAAGCTCGAGGAGAACGACGCCCGTAAGACGATGAAGATCATGGACGCGCTGGAGGACAGCGACGACGTCCAGGAGGTCTACGCCAACTTCGACATCCCCGAGGACGTCCTCGAGGCCCTGGCGGGCTGAGACGTGACGGGGGCCGGGGGGTGCGGCCGGCGCACTGGACGCGGGTCGAGAGGCCGGAGATGATCGTCCTGGGCTTCGACCCGGGTACGGCGAGCACCGGCTGGGGGGTCGTGCAGCAGGAGGGCAACCGCCTGCGCTCGCTCGGCCACGGTTGCATCGTCACCTCCGCGAAGGACGCGACGCACGTGCGCCTGCGCCAGATCCACGACCAGGCGCGCGGCCTCATCAAGCGGTTCTGTCCGGACATCGTCGTGCTCGAAGAGCTCTTCGTGAACGTCAACGTGAAGACCGCGCTCGCCGTCGGGCAGGCCAAAGGGGTGCTCTATCTCGCGGCCTCGGACCTCGTGGAGTCTCCCTGCGAGTACTCGCCGCTGCAGATCAAGATGGCCGTCACCGGCTACGGGCGGGCGAGCAAGATCCAGGTGCAGGAGATGACCAAGACCATCCTCTGCCTGCCGCGCATCCCGCAGCCCGACCACGCGGCGGATGCGCTTGCCGTCGCGATCTGTCACGCGCACCATGCGGCCGCGGGCCTGCCGCAGGCACCCGCGAAACCGGCCGCGACGCAGGCGCTCCGCGGCCGCCTCGGGAGACCGCGGTGATCGCGTCGGTGCGCGGCACCCTCGTGAGCGTGGACGGGGAGCGCGCCGTGGTGGAGGTGGGCGGTCTGGGGCTCGAAGTGCTCGCCTCCGGGCGCACGCTCGGCAGTCTGACGCCGCACGTCGGCGAGGCGGTCAGCCTGCACACGTACCTCCACGTGCGAGAGGACGCCCTGCAGCTGTTCGGCTTCCGCGATCCGGGCGAGCGGACGTTCTTCCTGTGGCTCACGGCGGTCAGCGGCGTCGGGCCGAAGGTCGCCCTCGCCGTGCTCTCGGGGTACCCGGTGGCGGAGCTCGAGCTGGCCGTGGCCCGCGACGACGTCAAGAAGTTCGAGAGCATCCCCGGGATCGGCAAGAAGCTCGCCCAGCGCCTGGTGGTCGAGCTCAAGGACAAGGTGGGGGAGCTGCCGCCCGTGGGGGCGAGCGCAGCCGACTCGAGCGGCGTGCCCATCCCGACAGGCCACTTCATCGAGGCGCGCTCCGCGCTGCAGAACCTCGGCTTGAGCATCCGTGAAGCCGAGGAGGCGCTGCGCGGCGCGCCGGAGGACGCGCCGGTCGAAGAACTGGTCAAGTTCGCGCTCACGCGTAAGGCAGGTGCGTGATGGCGAAGAAGCAACAGGACCGCATCGGCGATCCCAACGAGCGTGCCGACGACAGGGATCTGGAGCTGAGTCTCCGGCCACGCCGGTTCGACGACTTCGTCGGCCAGCGCGTGGCCAAGGAGCAGCTCGAGATCTTCGTCGAGGCCGCCAAGCAGCGCGGCGACACCCTCGACCACGTGCTTCTCGCCGGGCCGCCCGGTCTCGGCAAGACCACGCTGGCCGGCATCATCGCCCAAGAGCTCGGTGTCGGCATGCACACCACGTCGGGTCCCGCCCTGGAGCGCAAGGTCGATGTCGCGGGGCTGCTCACGAACCTGCAGGAGGGCGACGTCCTGTTCGTCGACGAGATCCATCGCCTCAACGCGGCCGTGGAGGAGGTCCTCTACCCGGCCATGGAGGACTACGAGATCGACATCATGATCGGCGAGGGACCGGCGGCGCGGAGCATCCGCATGCAGGTCCAGCCGTTCACGCTCATCGGAGCGACGACGCGTACGGGGTTGCTGACCACGCCGCTGCGGGACCGGTTCGGCGTCTGGCAGCGACTCGAGTACTACGAGATCGAGGAGCTGGCCGCCATCGTCACTCGGTCTGCCGGCATCCTCGGCGTGGAGATCGACCGGGAGTCGGCGCTCGAGATCGCCGGACGCTCACGCGGCACGCCGCGCGTGGCTAATCGTCTGCTGCGCCGCGTGCGGGACTACGCGCAGGTGCGTCACGAGGGCGTGATCGAGCACGATATCTGCCTCGCGGCACTCGAGTTGTTCCAGGTGGACGGCGAGGGGCTCGACAAGCTCGACCGCGACATCCTCAAGACCATCGCCCACAAGTTCGACGGGGGCCCCGTGGGGCTGGACACGCTCGCCGTGGCCCTGGGCGAGGAGGCCGACACGGTGATGGACGTGTACGAGCCGTATCTCATCATGCAGGGCTTCCTGAAGCGGACGCCGCGCGGTCGCGTGCTCACGCGCAGCGGGTTCATCCACTGCGGCCTTACGCCACCGGCGCGCGGCGACACGCTCTTCGACGACCTGTGACGCAGGCCGGCCGACCGGCACCCGCGGCCGGGCCGGCCGGAGCTCGCGCTATACTCGCCGGATGACCGACCTGCTCCTCCACACCTGCTGCGGACCGTGCTCCACCGTCGCCGTGCCCGCCTGGCGCGAGCGCGGGATCGAGCCCGTGGGCTGGTTCGAGAACCCCAACACCCAGCCGCCGGCGGAGATGGACCGGCGCCGTGAGAGCATGGTCCGGTACGCGCGTGCGGCCGGCCTGGAGCTGGTGACGGTCGCCGGGGAGGAGGCCTCCGGGTGGAGGCGGTGGCGCGAGCGCCTCGGACGCGCCGTCCCGGAGGAGCGGTGCGCCGCCTGTCTGGGTCTGCGTCTTCAGGCGGCCGCCGCAGCCGCACGCGCCCTCGGCTTCGGCCGCTTCACCACCACGCTCACGGTGAGCCCGTACCAGCGACACGATCTCATCGTCGCAGCCGGGCAGGCGGCGGCCGACAGACACGGCGTGGACTTCGTGTACCTGGACGTGCGCGATCGGTTCCGCGAGAGCTACGCCGAGAGTCGCAGGCTCGACCTGTACCGGCAGCCGTACTGCGGGTGCGCCGCCAGCAAGTGGGAGGCCTGGCACGAGCGTCGGGCACGGCGGAGGAGCGCGTGAGCGAGGAGCCGCGGCTCACGTTGGCCGACCTCGAATACGAGCTGCCCGACAAGTTGGTGGCGCAGACGCCGGCCGAACCGCGCGACGCTTCGCGCCTGCTCGTGCTGCACAGGGAGGACGGCGCCCTCGAGGACCGCGTCTTCTCCGACCTCCCCGACCTGCTGCGCGACGGCGACGTGCTGGTGCGCAACGACACGCGCGTGTTCCCGGCGCGCAGCTTCTTCCGCCGGGCGACCGGCGGGCGCATCGAGGTCCTCTTCCTCTGTGCCGTGCAGGCGGGGGCGACCGGTGAGCGGTGGGAGGTCTTGCTGCGCGGCCGGCCGCGGAGCGGGGAGATCCTGGAGAACGAGGTGCTCGGCTCGGCGTGGCCGCTGCGCTGCGACGAGCCCGTCGGCGACGGCCGCTGGCTGGTGGACAGTCTGGGAGCGGCGCCGGTGCTGGAGCTCCTGGAGGGCGCCGGCGTCACGCCGCTGCCGCCGTACATCACGACGCCGCTGGAGGATCCCGAACGCTACCAGACCACCTATGCCTGCGCTCTCGGCTCAGCCGCGGCGCCGACGGCCGGGCTGCACTTCACGCCGGCCCTCGACGCGCGGCTGGCCGCCGCCGGCGTGCAGCTGGAGACCGTGACGCTGCACGTGGGCCTCGGCACCTTCAAGCCGCTGCAGGCGGAGAGCCTGGGCGCGGCGACGCTGCACGCCGAGGCATATGAGGTGGCCGCAGACGCGTGGCAGCGTCTCGTCGAGGCGCGCCGTGACGCCCGCCGCATCATCGCAGTGGGGACCACCTCCATGCGCGTGCTCGAGCACCTCGCGCTGCTGGAGGACCAGGCGTGCCGGCCCGGCGCGCCTGCGGCGGGCGGCGGGATCCCGTTGCGCGGCGAGACCCGCCTCTTCATCCGTCCGGGCTTCGAGTTCCGGATGGTCGGCGGCCTCGTCACCAACTTCCACCTGCCGCGCACGAGTCTGCTGGCGCTGGTCATGGCGTTCTGCGGCGCCGAGCAGACCCGGGCGGTCTACCGACATGCGGTGGAGCGCCGCTACCGCTTCTACAGCTTCGGTGATGCGATGGTGGCGCTGTGACGGCCGCCGGCGGGGCGCCCATGCGCGCCGAGGGCTTCTCGTTCGCGGTCGAGGCGCGCGACGGCGCCGCCCGGGCCGGCCGTCTGGTCACGCCGCACGGCGTGGTGGAGACACCGTGCTTCATGCCCGTCGGCACCAAGGCGAGCGTCAAGGCGGTGGAGCCTCGCGAACTGCGTGAGCTCGGCGCCCAGGTCGTGCTCGCCAACACCTACCACCTCTTCTTCCGGCCCGGCACGGAGACCGTCGCCGCGCACGGCGGCCTGCACGGGTTCATGCGCTGGGACGGCCCCATCCTCACGGATTCGGGCGGCTTCCAGGTGTTCAGCCTCGAGGGCACGCGCATGCTGCGCGACGACGGCGTCGAGTTCAGCTCCGTGTACGACGGCTCGCGCCACGTGTTCACGCCGGAGCTCGCCATGCGCATCCAGGAGGACCTCGGAGCCGACATCGTCATGGCGTTCGACCAGTGCGCGCCGGGCACGCTCTCGCGGGACGACGTGGAGGCCGCCGTGGAGCGCACGACGTGCTGGGCGGCGGCCTGCAAGGAGGCCCACGGCCGCCGCGACCAGCTCCTCGTCGGCATCGTGCAGGGCGGTGTGGACGAGGAGCTCAGGCGGCGCTCGGCCGCCGAGATCACCGGCGTCGGCTTCGACGCCTACGCCATCGGCGGCCTCAGCGTCGGCGAGCGCGGCGACGAGATGCTGGCCACGGTCGAGCTCATGGACGACGTGCTCCCGGCCGACCGCCTGCGGTACTTCATGGGCATCGGCGATCCCCTCGGCATCGTGGAGGTGATCGCCCGGGGCGTGGACATCTTCGACTGCGTACTCCCGACACGGATGGCGCGGACGGGCACGGCACTTCTCCGTGGCGGCGGGCGTCTGAATCTGCGCAACGCCCGCTTCGGCGCGGACCTCGGACCGCTCGACGAGAGCTGCGACTGCTACACGTGCCGGACGTTCACGCGCTCGTACCTGCGTCACCTGGTCACGCAGAAGGAGATGCTCGGCGCGCAGCTCCTCAGTCTTCACAATCTCCGCGTTCTGCTAAGATTGACGAGTGACGCCCGCAGCGCCATCTGCTCCGGGCGTTTTGCTGAATTCGTAAGCGACGTGGCGGGGCGCGGCTCCGCGGGAGGTTGAGCTGCATGGGCGGCGCAACGATCATCATCTGGATCCTCGTCTTCTTCGGGATCTTCTACTTCCTTGCCATCCGCCCGCAGCGCCGGCAACGTCAGCAGCACGCCGAGATGCTCGGCATGCTCAAGAAGGGTGACGAGGTCCTCACCATCGGGGGCATGTACGGCACCGTCACCCGCATCGGCGACGACTGGATCGAGCTCGAGGTCGCCAAGCGCACGAGGGTCCGCTACCTCAAGCGCGCCATCTCGTCCATCACCAGCATCCAGGAGTACGACGAGGAAGAGGACGAGTACATCGAAGCCGCAGAGGACGAGGTCGCTGAGGGGGAGTACGTCGAGGACGAGACGACCCTCCAGGACGGAGAGGCCGCCGGGGACGAGCCGGAGGCGCCGACACCGCCGGAGGCTCCCAAGGCGTGAGGAGGCCGTCCACTCACGGTGACGCAGCGTGTTCCGACGGGCCCCGCAGACGCTGCGGGGCCCGTCGCATGCAGGGATTCTTGCCTGCGGCCCGAACTGCGTTCTAACGTGGAGTCGACACAGGGGTAACGCTCACATGGCGCATGTCATCGCCTTCGCCAACCAGAAGGGCGGGGTGGCCAAGACCACTTCGACGGTCAACCTCGGCGCAGCCCTGCGCGAGCACGACCTGCGCGTGCTCGCCGTCGACATGGACCCGCAGGGCAACCTCACGATGAGCCAGGGCATCGACACCGAGGGCCTCGAGAAGAGCATGTACGACGTCCTCGTGCATCGCACGCCCATCGACGACGTCATCTACGAACGCGAGCTGGACGTCGCCGCCTCCACCATCGACCTCGCCGGCGCCGAGATGGCGCTCGCGACGATGATCGGGCGCGAGCGGGCCCTGCAGCGCGCCCTGGACGCCGTGCGCGACCGCTACGACTACATCCTCATCGACACGCCGCCGTCGCTCGGCCTGCTCACCATCAACGCGCTCACCGCCTCGGAGGGCGTGATCGTGCCCGTGCAGTGCGAGTACCTCTCGCTGCGCGGGCTGCTGCAGCTCGAGCGCACGCTGGAGATGATCCGCGAGAACCTCAACCCGGAGGTGCGCATCAGGGGCATCCTGCCGACGCTGTTCGATGCCCGCACGCATCACGGCAGGGAATCCATCGAGGTGCTGCGGGAGAACTTCGGGGACCTCGTGTTCGACACGGTGGTGCGCAAGACCATCAAGTTCGCCGAGGCGCCCGTGACGGGATCCTCGGTCCTCAAGTACGATTCACGAGGCAGGGGGGCAGAATCGTACCGCGCCCTGGCGCGGGAGGTGCTGAATGGCAGATCGTCCTAGCATGAAGGATGGACTGAGCGAGCTCTTCCGTCGCACCGACGCCGGGGGCGCGGTCCCCGAGGTCACGGTCCCGGACGCTCCAGTCAAGGGCCGGCCGTACGTGACGACCATCAAGGTGGTCGGCATCGGCGGGGCCGGCACGAACGCGGTCAACCGCATGGTCGACATGGGCGTCAAGGGCGTCGAGTTCATCGCCGTCAACACAGACGTGCAGCAGCTCGACGTGTGCGATGCCGACGTCAAGATCCACATCGGCCAGGAGATCACGCACGGGCTTGGCGGCGGCGCGAACCCGGAAGTCGGCCGCGAGGCCATGGAGGTCAGCCGCGATCAGCTCAAGGCGGCGCTGCGCGGCGCCGACCTCGTGTTCGTCACGGCCGGCGAGGGCGGCGGCACCGGCACCGGCGGGGCGCCCGTCGTGGCCCAGGTCGCCCGCGAGCTCGGAGCCGTCACCATCGCCATCGTCACCCGGCCGTTCGGCTTCGAGGGCAACCGCAGGGCGCGCCAGGCGGCCGACGGCATCGCGGCGCTCCGTCAGGTGGCGGACACGGTCATCTCCATCCCCAACGACCGGCTGCTCGACGTGGTGGAGCGCAACGCCAGCGTGGTCGAGGCGTTCCAGCACGCCGACTACATCCTGCGCCAGGGCGTGCAGGGCATCACCGACCTGATCACGGTACCCGGTCTCATCAACCTGGACTTCGCCGACGTGCGCACCATCGTCCACGACGCCGGCACGGCCCTCCTCGGCATCGGCGTCGCCGGCGGCGAGAACCGCGCCCAGGTGGCCGCCGACATGGCCATCCACTCGCCGCTCCTCGAGACCAGCATCGACGGCGCCCAGGGGCTGCTGCTCAACATCACCGGCGGCGAGGACCTCACGCTGTTCGAGGTCAACGAGGCGGCCGGCGTCATCAGCGATGCCGCCGACGACGACGCCAACATCATCTTCGGCGCCGTCGTCGACGAGAAGCTCGAGGGCAAGATCTCCATCACCGTGGTCGCCACCGGCTTCGGCGACGAGGTGGGCGCGCGCCCGGCGCCGGCCCGCGTCCCGGAGGGACGCACCCCGGCGCCGTCGCCGGAGCCGAAGCAGGACCGCGGCACGCCCTTCGGGCCGGCTCCCAAGGCCGACGACTTCGACATCCCGTCGTTCGTCCACCAGCCCGAAGACTGAGCCGGGGAGGACGAGACCGGATGACGCAGGGAGGAGGCGACGGCGATGCGCTCTGATGCAGCCGCCGTCGCCGCACCCCCGGTCGCCCTCGAGCTCGACCTGGACGTCTTCGACGGGCCGTTCGACCTGCTCGTCACGCTCATCCTGCGCGACGAGATCGACATCTGGGAGGTCCGCGTCTCGCGGATCATCGCCGAGTACGTCCTGAAGCTGGCCGACAGCGGCGAGTTCGACCTGGACGCCACCTCCCAGTTCGTGGTGCTCGTCGCGGCGCTGCTCGAGATGAAGTCCCGCCTGCTGCTCGAGGAGGAGGTCGAGGAGGAACTCGAGGACCTCGACCCGGACGAGGCGGCGCGCCGACTTCTCGAGCGCCTCGTCCGCTACAGCCAGTTCCGCAACGCCGCCGGCGCTCTCCGGGCGGCTTGGGAGACGCACAGCTCGCGGCTCTACCGGGCGGTTCCCGTGCCGGCGGAGTTGCTCCGGCGCCCTCTGCCGGAGGCGGCGCTCCCCGCTTCGGCGCTCGCCGAGGCGCTGAGCCCCCTGCTTCGCGAGCCGCCGGCCCCGGACACCAGTCATCTCGCCGACCTCGCCGTGTCGCTCGTGAAGGAACTCCGGCGGTTGCGACTCATCCTGGACGACGAGGGCGAGTTCACCTTCGCCGGGGTCGCGCCGCGGGATCGCCTCGAGCGGGCGGTCACCTTCTTCGCCCTGCTCGAACTGCACTCCAGCGGCGAGGCGCGGCTCCGCCAGACGCGTCACTTCGGCGACATCGTGGTGAGCCGACTCGCCGCCCCGAGGCCCGCGGCAGGGTGACGCCGGCGACTGCTCTGCGGTAGCATCGACGCGTCCCGCTATCGACCCGTCTGCCGCATGCTCCCACTCGCACGACGCCTGGAGGCGCTCCTTTTCATCTCGCCGCGTCCGGTGCCGCCGGACAGGCTCGCGCAGGCCTGCGACTGTACGGCCGCCGACGTCGCGGCGGCGCTGGACGCGCTGCGGGCCGAGTTCTCGCCCGAGCGTCACGGCATCGAACTGCGGCAGGTGGCCGGAGGCTATACCCTCGCGGTCGCGGACGACTGCGCCGACGACGTGCGGCGGTTCACCGGCGCCGAGAGGCCGGACGACCTCACGCCGGCCCTGCTCGAGACCCTGGCCGTCGTGGCGTACCTCGAGCCCGTCACCCGGGCGGAGATCGCCGACGTGCGCGGCGTCTCGTCCGAGTACGCGCTCGGAGCACTGGAGGAGCGCGGCCTCGTCGAGCAGGTAGGCCGCGCCGACACGCCCGGCTCGCCGGTCCTCTACGGCACCGGCGAGCGGTTCCTCAAGCTGTTCGGCCTCGGGAGCCGCGACGACCTCCCGCCGCTCGAGGAGTTCGCCCTCGGGGCGGACGAGGTGGACGAGATCCGCGCCCGCCTGCACGCCAACGCCGAGAGGAGAGCGCAGTGAGTCCGGCTCAGCCCATGAACCTGGTGGTCTTCCTCGCTCGCGCCGGCGTGGGCTCCCGCCGCTCGTGCGACGAGCTCATCCGCGAGGGCGTCGTGACCGTCAATGACGAAGTGGTGACGTTCCCGCGTCACAAGGTGTCCCATGACGACGTGGTCGCCGTGCGCGGCGAGCGCGTCACCGTTCGCGAGCTCAGGTACGTCCTCGTGAACAAGCCGCGCGGCGTGGCGAGCACGCGCAGCGACCCGCACGCCGACAAGGTCATCGTCGACCTCGTGCCGGGCGGCCGCGCCCTGTTCCCGGTCGGCCGCCTCGACGTGGACACCACCGGCCTCATCATCCTGACCAACGACGGCGTGCTGGCCAACCGCCTCATGCACCCGCGCTACGGGGTGCCCAAGACCTACGTCGCGCGGGTGCGCGGCAAGGTCAGCCGCCGCGCGCTCGGCACGCTGCGTCAGGGAGTGGACCTCGAGGACGGACGGACCGCTCCCGCCGACGTGCGTCTCAGGAAGCAGAGCGCGAAGACGGCCCTCGTCGAGATCACCATCCACGAGGGCCGCAAGCGCCAGGTGCGGCGCATGTTCCAGAGCGTCGGCCTGCCGGTGGAGGAGCTCAGCCGCCGCCGCTACGGCCCGCTGAGCGACAAGGGCCTGGAACCCGGCGGCTACAGGGAGCTCGCCGGCGACGAGGTCGAGGCGCTGCGCCGCGCCGGCGAGCAGGTGGCCGGCGAGGTCGCCAAAGAGACCGAGGGCTCGCCGGTGCCGCTGGCAGCGGAGGCGCCTGAAGCGCGGCGGGAGCGTCTCGCGGAGGACGAGAGAGCAGGTGCGCCGGAGATGCCGGCTGCCCCCTCCGCCGAGCCAGACGCTGCTGCCGGGGAGTCCGGAGCGCCCGACGCCGGCGCCGGCCGGTCCGGCGAACCGGACACGGCGGGGGACGGCAGCGCCTAGATGTATACTCATGCGCCCGTGGTGCATCCACACCAGAAAGGCGCTCGCGTAGTGACGCCTCGACCTTGCGGAGTCACGTGATGGCGGTCACATTCGTCCCGGCGCTCGCCGGTCTCGAGCTCTACCGGCCCGGACTGCCCATCGAGGAGGTCCGGCGCACGTACGGCCTGGAGCGGGTCGTCAAGCTGGCCTCCAACGAGTTCCCGCTGCCGCCGTTCCCGGAGGTCAGACAGGCCGTCCTCGACGCAGTCGACGGCCTCCAGCGGTACCCGGACGGCCACTCGTCCGTGCTTCGCGAGGCGCTCGCCGAGCTGTACGACCGCGGACCGGACCAGGTCGTCGTCGGCTCCGGGAGCTGCGAGCTCGTGTACCTGCTCGCGCTCGCAGTCCTGCGGCCCGGCGACCAAGCGGTGCTCCCGGCCCCGTCGTTCAGCCCCTACCGCTACGTGACCGTGCTCTGCGGCGCCGAGCCCGTGAAGGTCCGCCTCAGAGACCACACGCACGACCTCGAGGCGATGGCGCAGGCGGTCACGCCGCGGACCAGGATGCTTGTCGTCTGCAACCCCAACAACCCGACGGGCACCCATGTCCCGCCCTCCGAGATCGCCCGCCTCGTGGAACGAGTGCCCGACGACGTCCTCGTGGTCATAGACGAGGCCTACGTCGAGTTCGTCACCGCGGACGACCGTGAGGGCTCGCTCGACATCCAGCGCGCGCACGAGAACGTCGTCGTGCTGCGCACCTTCTCCAAGATCTACGGGCTCTCCGGCCTGCGCACCGGCTACGGCCTGTGCGCCCCCGAGGTGAGGGAGGCCCTGGACAAGGTCCGGCAGCCGTTCAACGTGAACCTGCTCGGCCAGCTCGCCGCGACCGAGGCGCTCAAGTACCCGCATCGGGTGGCGGAGCGCCGCGAAGCCAACGCGCGTCTGAGAGACCGCCTGGCCGCGCGGCTCGCCGAGCTCGGCCGCGCCACCGTCCCCTCGCAGGCGAACTTCGTGCTCGTCGACATCGAGGGCCTCAGCGTCCCGCAGGACAGGGTCTGCGAGGCGTTGCTCGCCATGGGAGTGATCGTGCGCGACGGCAACACCCTGGGCTGCCCGGGCTGGGCACGCGTCACGGTGGGCACGGAAGAGGAGGTCGACTTCTTCCTCGAGAAGCTGGCGACCCTGGAGGTCGATCGCGGATCGGCCTGCACGGCCGGGAAGGGGGACTGAGTCGTGGCGGGCAGGCAGGTCCGCACGGTCGCCCTCGTCGGCGTCGGCCTCATGGGAGGCTCGCTCGGGCTGGCCGCGCGGGAGCGCGCCGGGGTGGCGGAGGTGCGGGGCTTCGGCCAGACGCGCGCCACCCTCGACCTCGCGCTCGAACGCGGCGCGATCACCGCCGCCTGCGACAGTCTCGAGGAGGCGTGCCGCGACGCGGAACTGGTCTTCGTCTGCACGCCGGTGCGCCTGGTGGTGAGGCACGTGCGCGAGGCCCTGCGGGCCGCCCCGCCGGAGGCGGTGGTCACGGACGTGGGGAGCACGAAGGGTCCGCTCATGCGGGCGCTGTCGCCCACGGAGCAGCGCCGCTGCATCGGCGGGCACCCGCTGTGCGGTTCCGAAACGGCGGGCGTGGCCAACGCGCGCGCCTCCCTGTACCAGGGGGCGACCTACTTCGTCACGCCCGGCGCCCACGTGGACGCCGATGCCTACGAGCTCCTGTACGGCTTCCTCGGCGACGTCGGCGCCCGCCCGGTCGCCGTCGATCCCGAGGAGCACGACCGGGTGATGGCCGTCGTCAGTCATCTGCCGCACGTCCTGGCCAACGTGCTGATGAGCCAGGCCGGCCAGCACGCCGGGGCCCGCGACGCGCTGCTCTCGGCGGGCCCCAGTTTCCGTGACCTCACGCGGATCGCCGGGAGCAACCGTCGCGTGTGGACCGACATCTTCCTCGACAACCGGGCCGCGCTCCTCGCCTCTCTCGCCCAGTTCCAGGAGGGACTGCAGGAGGTCCTGGAGGCGCTGGCCGCGGCCGACGCCCCGCGCCTCGGCGAGACGATCGCGCGAGCCCGGGAGCAGCGCGAGCGCATGCTCGCCGCCGGCAGCCTGCCGGCCGAGGACCTCTACCGGCTCATGATCCCGGTGCCGGACAGGCCCGGCGTGTTCAGCGAGATCATGGTCGCCTTGGGCGACGCCGGCATCAACGTCGAAGACCTCTCCCTGCACCACATGAGCCAGGAGCTCGGCGGCACGCTCACCGTCTACGTGCTCGGGCGGGAGGTGTGCGAGCGCGCGTCCCACGTGCTCGGGGCCCTCGGATACGAGGTCAGCACGCGGCGGGAGGTCGAGGCGGAGTGACGGTCGTCGCCATCGACGGGCCCGTCGGTTCGGGCAAGAGCTCCGTCGCGCGACGAGTGGCGCAGCGCCTCGGCTTCCTGTACCTGGACACGGGGGCGATGTACCGCGCCGTGGGGCTCCTGGCGACCGAGGCGGGCGTCCCGCTGGACGACGAGGCGGCGGTGGCGTCGGTCGCCGCCGCCGCCCGGCTGCGGTTCGACGACGAGGGCCGCCTGTTCGCCGGGGAGCGCGACATGACCGGCCTCATCCGCAGCCTCGAGATGGGGGCGGCGGCCTCCGTCGTCTCGGCGCACCCCGGCGTGCGCCGGCTGCTGGTCGAGCGGCAGCGCGAGCTCGGGGCGGGCGCCGACATCGTCATGGAGGGCCGGGACATCGGCACCAACGTGTTCCCGGACGCCGAGGTCAAGGTGTTCCTGACGGCGAGCCCGGAGGTACGGGCGGCGCGCCGCGCCGCCGAGCTCCGGGCCCAGGGCGACGACGTGGACACCGAGGAGGTGCTCGCGGCGCAGCTCGAACGGGACCGGCGCGACAGCCAGCGCGAGGTCGCGCCGCTGCGCAAGGCCTCGGACGCCGTCGAGGTCGACACGTCCGCGCTCACGCTGGACGAGGTCGTCGATGTGGTGGTCGCGATCGCCGGTGAGAAGGTGAGGTCATGAAGGGTCCCTGGGGATATCCGCTCAAAGGACGGGGAGACACGGGTCTCTACACCTTCCTCCGGTGGCTGGCAGTGCCGTTCTTCGGCGGCATCTACCGGTGCCGCGTCAAGGGCGCGGAGCACCTGCCGCGGACCGGACCTGCGATGGTGGCGATGACGCACAAGTGCTTCTGGGACCCGGTGATCGCCGGGATGGTCTTCGACCGTCCGCTCCGGTACATGGCCAAGAAGGAGCTGTTCGAGAACGAGCACGCCGCCCGGTTCATCTCGAGCCTCGGCGCGTTCCCCCTGGACCGCGGAGCGGGGGACCGCGCCGCGCTGCAGACCGCGCTCACGATCCTCGAGCGGGGCGAGGTGCTGCTCATGTTCCCCGAGGGCCATCGCCAGACGGACGACGCGGTGCACGAGTTCCTGCCCGGCGTGGGCATGATCGCGCTGCGCAGCGGCGCCCCCGTGATCCCCCTGGCGCTGGAGGGCACGCAGTACATGCTCCGCGACGGCAGGCCCGGGTTCCCGGCGCTGCGCGGCCTGGTGGGACCCCCCGTCGACCTGAGCGACATCACGACCCGCAACAGCAAGGGGTACCGGGAGGCCGCGCAGCGCATGCACGACGCGGTGGCGGGACTGTATGCACGGCTCTGAGGACGATCCGGCCGTGCAGGACTCGGCCTCCTACGACGAAGAACCGGAGCGCGGCCCGGAGCGCCGGCACGTCCATGCCGGCGGCACCGAGATCGTCGTCGCCCGCTACGCCGGGTACTGCTACGGGGTGGAGCGCGCCCTGCGCCTCACGGGTGAGGCGCTCGAGGGCGCGCCGGCCCCCGTCGCGACGCTGGGGCCGATCATCCACAATCCCAGCGTCGTCGGCAGCCTCGAGGAGCGCGGCGTACGCGTGGTCGACGACGTGACCACGGACGTTGGCACCCTGATCGTCCGCACCCACGGCGTCTCGCCCGACGTGATCGCCCGGGCGCGCTCGCGCCGGCTGAACGTCGTCGATGCGACCTGTCCCTTCGTCTCCGTAGCCCAGCGCAAAGCCGCACAGCTGCGGGAGGCCGGCTACGCGGTCGTGATCCTCGGCGAGCGCGACCATCCTGAGGTGGTGGGCCTCCAGGGGTTCGCCGGGGCGGACGCGGTCGTCGTCGAGGACGCCTCCGGCCTGCCCGTAGAGCGGCTGCGCGGCAGGCGTGTGGGCGTGGTCGTCCAGACCACGCAGACGCGCGCCAACCTCTCGGCGCTCGCCGCGGAGCTCGCGCCCGTCGCCCGCGAGCTCCTCGTGTTCAACACGGTCTGCGACGCCACCGAGAAGCGCCAGAGCGCGGCATGCGAGCTGGCGGAGGAGGTCGACGTGGTGGTCGTGGTGGGCGGGCGCAACAGCGCCAACACCGCCCGCCTTGCCCAGCTCTGCCAGGCCATCGAGCCGCGGACCCACCACATCGAGTCCGCGGCGGAACTGCGGCCTGAGTGGCTGGAGGGCGCCGCCCGCGTCGGCGTCACCGCCGGCGCGTCCACGCCGGACGAGGAGATCGAGGCGACCGTCCGCGCCCTGCTGGACCTCTGCGGTGAGTGACGGCGCCGGGGAGCACTGCCGCGGCGTGGTCGTCGCCGACGCCCGCGACGCTGCGGCCAGGGCGGGGCTGCGGGCCGGAGACCGCATCATCGACCTCAACGGCCGCGTCCCGCTCGACGTGCTCGACGTGGAGGACGCGGCCGCGGACGGCGCCCTGTGGCTGACCGTCGTGCGTGACGGACATCCGCTCGACCTGGTAGTGACGCCGCGGGCCGGCGAATGGCACGGCATCTCGCTCGACCGGGGTGGCCTCGGCGACACGCCGAGGACCTGCCGCAACGCCTGCCGGTTCTGCTTCGTCGACCAGGTGCCGGCAGGCCTGCGCCCGGCCCTCTCCGTGAAGGACGACGACTACCGCCTCTCGTTCCTGCACGGCAACTTCACGACCCTCACCAACCTCAGCGAGGCGGACCTGCAGCGGATCGAGGAACTGCGGCTGTCGCCGCTGTACGTGTCGCTGCACGCGTGGGACGACGCCGCCCGCTGCAGGCTCATGGGGCGGGCGGCCGCTCGTTCCCGATCCATCCTTGAGCGGCTGGCCGCAGCCGGTGTGCGGCTGCACCTGCAGGTGGTGCTGTGCCCCGGCTGGAACGACGGGGCCGTGCTGGAGGAGACCGTGCTGCGCACGGGCGCACTGGAGTCCGTCTCGGACCTCGGCGTGGTCCCGGTCTCCGTGGCCGCGGGGGGGGACCTGCGGCGCGTGACGGCGGACGACGCCGCCCGGCTGATCGCACAGGTGGAGCGCTGGCAGCGCGAGTTCAGGGCGGCTCGAGGCGCGGGCTTCGTGCACGCCGCCGACGAGTTCTACCTGCTCGCCGGCGCGCGGCCGCCCGCCGGAGACGCTCCGGAGCAGTACGAGAACGGCGTGGGCATCTCCGCCGCCCTGCTCGACGAGGCCGAGTCGCTGGCGGCCGCGTGGGGAGGAGACAGCCCCCAGATGGCACACGGTCAGGCAGGCGCCGCCGACGAGGACGAGGAGCGGCGCCTCCCGCCGCGCCCAGAGGGACACACAGGAGTACGCCTGCTCGGCGGGGAGCTCGCGCGGCCAGTGCTCGAGCACGCGGCCGGACTGCTCGCCGCTGCCGGAGGTCTGCCCGTGCGGCCGTTCACGGTGGAGAACGCCGTCTTCGGCCCGCATGTGACGGTCACGGGCCTGCTCGGCGGCGCAGAGGTGCTGGAGGCGCTGCGCCGCGAGCCGCTCGCCGAGGGCGAGGTGCTCGCGGCCCCGCGCGTCTGGCTCCCCGAACAGCTCGGGTGCACGCTGGACGACGTCGGCGAGGACGAGCTGGCGACCGCCTGTGGCGGCCGCCTGGTGGTGGCAGACTCCCTCGCCAGGGCGTTTGCTAGACTGGGACGATGACCGAACTGCCCATCGTCGCCGTCGTCGGCTCACCCAACGCGGGCAAGTCCACCCTCGTCAACCGTCTCAGCGGTACCCGTACGGCGGTGGTCCACGAGACCCCGGGGGTCACCCGCGACCGCAAGGAAGTCGAGGTGGAGTGGACGGGCCGCCGGCTGCTGCTGGTCGACACCGGCGGCTACGACACCACCGAGGACGCCCCGTTCGCCGGCCACATCCGCGAGCAGGTCGAGCACGCCATCGCCGCGGCCGACGCCGTGGTGTTCGTCCTCGACGGCCGCAGCGGGCCGCTCGCCGACGACCACGGGATCGCGGACGTGCTGCGCCGGGCGCGCGTGCCGGTGGTCGTCGTCGCCAACAAGATGGACGACCCGGCCAGCACGGCCACGGTGCCGGAGATCTACCGGCTGGGACTCGGCGAGCCGCTCCTGGTCTCCGCCGTGCACGGCACGGGGAGCGGGGAGCTGCTCGACCGGCTCGTGGAGATCACAGGAGCCGTGACGGGCGGCGACGACCGGGACGGCACGCCGGCCGAGACGCCGGTGGCCATCGTCGGCCGGCCGAACGCCGGCAAGTCGTCGCTCTTCAACGCCATCGCCGGCGAGACGCGCACCATCGTCAGCGAGATCGCCGGCACCACGCGCGACGCCATCGACAGCGTCGTCGAGACGGACGCCGGCCGGTTCCGCTTCATCGACACGGCCGGCATGCGCAAGGCGGCCAAGGTGAGCGGCGTGGAGTACTACTCGTACCTGCGCAGCGTGCAGAGCCTCGACCGTGCGCACGTAGCCGTCGTCGTGGTGGACGCGACGCTGCGCTTCGGCGAGCTGGACCTCTCCATCTGCACCGAGGCGGCGAGGCACCACTGCGCCACCGTCCTGGCGGTCAACAAGACGGACATCGCCGATGCTGACCTGGACGAGATCGCCGGCATCGCCCGGCGCAAGCTGCGCCAGAAGCCGCCCGTGATCACCGTGTCCGCGAAGACTCACCGCGGCGTCAAGGAGCTCCTCCGCACGGTCGCCGGACTCGACGCCAAGTACACGGCGCATATCCCGACCCGTGAGCTCAACCGGGCACTCAAGGACCTCGCCGCGGACCGACCCACGCCCCAGAAGCACGGCAAGCGCCTCAAGATGTACTACGTCGCCCAGTTCGGGACGTCGCCGCCGCGCCTTGCGATCGAGGTCAACGACCGCACTCTCGTCACGCGTGACTTCGGCTTCTTCGTCGAGAACCGGCTGCGCGCCCGCTTCGGGCTCGACGGCGTGCCCCTCGTCATCGACTTCAAGGGCAAGCGATGATCGTCGTCCAGGTGATCGGGTTCGTGATCCTGTTCGTCGTTGCGTACCTGCTCGGGTCCATCCCGTTCGGCCTGGTCGTCGGCAGTCTGTTCTACGGGGTCGATGTCCGGCAGCACGGCTCCGGCAACGTCGGCACGACCAACGTGTTCCGCGTGCTCGGCAAGAAGGCCGGCGTCGCAGTCCTGACCTGCGACATGCTCAAGGGGTATGTGCCGGCCGCCGTCGCGGCCGCGCTGTTCGACCCGTGGTTCGCCATCTTCATCGCGGCCGCCCCCGTGGTCGGCCACATCTACTCCATCTTCCTCAAAGGGAAGGGCGGCAAGGGCATCGCGACCGGTGCCGCCGTGGTGCTGGCCCTGGTCCCGGTCGTGTTCGCCATCGTCTTCACCGTGTGGATCGTGCTCGTGCTCACGACGCGCTACGTGAGCGTCGGGTCGCTCACGGCGTCGTTCCTCGTCCCGGTGCTCGCCTTCGCCTTCGACGAGCCCGTCCCGTACAAGATCGCCGGCGTGCTGGTCGCCGTCATCGTCTGGTGGGCGCACCGCGGCAACATCAGGCGCCTGCTGGCCGGGGAAGAGCACCGCGTCAGGCTGCCGTGGGGCAACGGCGGCAGAGCCCCTTCCGGCAGGCAGGAAGGGGCCTGACATGAGGGTCGCCGTCATCGGCAGCGGGAGCTGGGGCAGCGCCTTCGCGCGTTTGCTCGCGCGGCGCGGGCACGACGTGGAGGTGCTCGCGCTCACGCGCGAGGAGGCGGCGCAGCTGCAGGCCACACGCGAGAACCCGCACTTCCTGCCGGGGGTGCGGCTGCCGCAGGAGATCCGCTTCACCGGCATGGAGGACGCAGACCTCGCGCCGGCGGAGCTGATCGTGTACGCCGTGCCGACGCAGGCGGTGCGCGAGGTCGCACGGTGGGTCGCGCCGCGCCGCAGCGGCGGCGCGCTGCAGCTCTCTTTGGCGAAGGGGTACGAGATCGGCTCGCTCAAGCGCCCGACGCAGGTGATCGAGGAGGAGACCGGGGCCGGCGCCGCTGCGCTCTCCGGCCCCAACCACGCCGAGGAGGTCAGCAAGGACATGCCCTCGGCGACGGTCGTCGCGTGCACCGACGAGGCTGTTGCAGTGGAGCTGCAGTCGCAGATCACGAGCGACACGTTCCGCGTGTACACGAACGACGATGTCGTGGGCGTCGAGTTCTGCGGCGCCGTCAAGAACCCCATCGCCGTGGCCGTCGGCATGTCCGACGGCCTCGGGTTCGGCGACAACTCGCGCGCCAGCCTCATCACCCGCAGCGTGGCCGAGATGACCCGGCTCGGGATGATCCAGGGGGCGCACATCGCCACCTTCACCGGCCTCGCCGGCATCGGCGACCTCATCGCCACCTGCACGTCCCGTCACAGCCGCAACAGGCTGGCCGGCGAGCTCCTTGCGAGGGGCGCCTCGCCGGCCGAAGTCGAGCGGCAGGTGGGGCAGGTCGTGGAGGGCCTCCACACCGCGGTCGCGCTCCACGACCTCGCGACGCGGCTCGACATCGAGATGCCCGTCACGGAGAACGTGTACCAGGTGCTGGCGGGGAACCGCACGCCGCAGGAGTGCGTCGCCGTGCTCATGGGGCGCACTCCCAAGAAGGAACGGCACGACGGGGTGTGAGCGGGGAGACGCGGTCGCCCCGCTAACGTAACTGTTACGTCGCGTTGCTGCCCGTCCGGGCCGTCTGGTAGACTCCCACGGGCTCGCGGGCCAGCTGCCCGCCCGTCCACCACGCCAACCCGCGCCGGCCTCGCCCGCGCCGCGTGTCCCCGGAGGACTGCATTGGACAAGCGGAACTACCTCTTCACGTCAGAGTCGGTCACCGAGGGTCACCCCGACAAGCTCGCCGACCAGATCTCGGACTCGATCCTCGACGCGATCCTCACGGAGGATCCGTACGGCCGCGTCGCCTGCGAGACGCTCGTCACCACCGGTCTGGCTTTCGTCGCCGGCGAGATCACCACCGAGACCTACGTGGACATCCCCAAGATCGTCCGCGAGTCGGTCAAAGAGGTCGGCTACACGAGCGCCCACTACGGCTACGACTACGAGACCTGCGGCGTCATGGTGGCCATCGACGAGCAGTCTCCCGACATCAGCCAGGGCGTCACCACCGCGCTCGAGGTGCGCACGGATGTCAACGATGACGACGTCCTCGATTCGCAGGGCGCCGGCGACCAGGGCATGATGTTCGGCTACGCCTGCACGGAGACGGCGGAGCTCATGCCCATGCCCATCCTGCTCGCGCACAAGCTCGCCAAGCGCCTCGCCGACGTCCGCAAGGCCGAGATCCTCCCGTACCTGCGCCCGGACGGCAAGAGCCAGGTCACGATCCGCTACGAGGACGGCAAGCCGGTCGAGATCGTCAAGGTGGTGCTCGCCTCGCAGCATTCTGAGAGCGCCGACCTGCAGAGCATCATCTACCCGGACCTCCTCGAGCACGTGGTGGAGCCCATCCTGCCCAAGAACATGTACGACGTGGACAAGCTCGAGGACATCACGGTGATCAACGCCACGGGCAAGTTCGTCATCGGCGGCCCGATGGGCGACTGCGGACTCACGGGCCGCAAGATCGTCGTCGACACCTACGGGGGCGCCGCACCGCACGGCGGCGGCGCCTTCTCGGGCAAGGACCCGAGCAAGGTCGACCGTTCCGGCGCCTACGCAGCCCGCTACGTGGCCAAGAACGTCGTCGCCGGTGGCCTCGCGGAGAAGTGCCTCGTGCAGGTGGCCTACGCCATCGGCGTCGCGCACCCGGTCTCCATCATGGTCGACTGCGAGGGCACGGAGAAGGTCGAGATCGCCACCATCGAGCAGCTCATCCGCGAGCACTTCGACCTGCGCCCGGCGGCCATCCTGCGCGACCTGGACCTGCGCCGGCCCATCTACGCCAAGACCGCAGCCTACGGTCACTTCGGCCGCAACGACCACGACTTCACGTGGGAGCGCACGGACGAGGCAGACGCGCTCCGCGCCGCCGCCGGGCTCAAGACCTGAGGCGGCGCCGGGAAGACGGCGGTGGCGCGTGAGCTACGCCGCCGTCTTCCCGCTCGTCCGCACCAGGGCCTTCTCCGAGGGCTTCGACTACGAGATCCCACGGGAGCTGGCTCCGGCGGTGCGTCCGGGCGCGCTCGTCGCGGTGCCGCTCGGAAGCCAGACCGTCATCGGGGTCGTGCTCGAAGTCCGTGAGACGACCGAGCACGACGGCCGTGTCCTCGCCCTCAGGGACGTGCTGCGCGTCCCGCCCATACCCGAGGAGCTGCTGGCGCTCGCACGCCGCATCGAGCGGCACTACCTCACCTCCTTCGCCGTCGCCCTCGCGCTCGTGTGTCCGCCCACCGGCGCGCTCAAGATCGACCGCCGGTACGAACTGACGGACGCCGGCACCGCGGCCGCGGCCGCCGGCGAGACCGCCCTGCTCGATCTGGACGGGCTGCGCCTGCGGGCCGGAGGCCAGGCGCGTGACGCCGAACGCTACCGCCGCAAGGGCTGGCTGCGGATCGGCTACCGCGTGCACGTCGTCGGCGTCACGCCCCCCGGGCGTACGCTGCGGCGCGGCCCCGACACGCCGCGCCGGCTCGGGACCCGTCAACGCGCCGCGATCGAGGTGGTCGAGGAGGCCGGCGCGGTGGAGGAGCGCGAGCTGCGTGCGGCGACGGGGATCTCCGCGGCGGGTCTGCGCGCCTTGCTGGCCCGCGGCGCGCTGCTGGCGGAGGATCCGCCGCCGGGCTTCCCCACCGAGGATGCGGCCGGCGTTCCGCACGCGCAGGAAGGCGCCGTGTCGGCGGCCGCCGAGGCGCAGGCCGCCCGCCTGCAGGCCTGCGCCACCCTCTCCGACATCCCGGACCTGCTCTCCGAGCAGCGCCAGGCTCTGCACAGCGTCCTCTGCGAGACGCAGCCGGGCGACGAGGTGCTGCTGCACGGCGTCACCGGCAGCGGCAAGACCGAGGTGTACCTGCAGGCGGCGCAGGCCACGCTCGAAGCCGGTCGCTCCGTCCTGCTGCTGGTACCGGAGATCGGCCTGACCGGGCAGACGGTCGCGCGCGTGAGGCGCCGCTTCGCCGGCGCGCGCGTAGCGGTCCTCCACTCCGGGCTCTCGGCCGGCGAGCGCCTCCTCGCCTACGCGTCCGTCGCCCGCGGCGACGTACGTATCGTCGTCGGCGCGCGCTCGGCCGTGTTCGCGCCGCTCGTCGACCTGGGGCTGATCGTCGTCGACGAGGAGCACGACACCTCGTACAAGCAGGAGAGCGAGCCCGCCTACGACGCGCGCACCGTCGCGCAGTGGCGGGCCGAGCAGACGGGGGCCGTCGTGCTCCTCGGCTCCGCCACGCCGAGCGTGGAGACGTACGCGCGGGTCGCGCGTCACGCCGACCTCCGCCGGCGGGTCGACGGGTCGCAGCCGCCCGCCCTCGAGATCGTCGACATGCGGGACCACCATCAGGGGCTGTTCTCGCCACGGCTCGCCGAGGCCCTCACCGCTGCGGTCGACGCGGGGGAGAAGGCGATCCTGTTCCTCAACCGGCGCGGCTACGCGGCGTACCTGGTGTGCGAGCACTGCGGCCACGCGTGGCAGTGCCCGCGCTGCGACGTCACGCTCACGCTGTTCGGGAGCCGCACGCTCCGCTGCCGCACGTGCGGGCACGCCCAGCCGGCGCCCGCCGTGTGTCCCGAGTGCGGGCGCTCCGACCTCGTGCGGCACGGCTACGGGACCGAGCGCGTGGAGCGCGAGGTCAGGCTCCTTCTCCCCGGAGTGGAGTTGCTGCGCCTGGACTCGGACGTCGCCGGGTCCTACGCACGCCTGCAGGGGGTCCTCACCAGGTTCGCCGAGCCGGGGCCCAAGGTGCTCGTCGGCACGCAGATGATCGCCAAGGGGCATCACTTCCCCGACGTCACGCTCGTCGGCGTGGTGAACGCGGACCTCACCCTGCACTTCCCGGACTTCCGCGCCGAGGAACGCACCTTCGCCCTGCTGGTGCAGGTCGGCGGGCGCAGCGGTCGAGGCGAACGGCCGGGCAGGGTGATCGTCCAGACGCTCGACCCGGAGGCCCGGCCCATCGTGCTCGCCGCCGCGGGTGAGGACGAGCGGTTCTACGCCGAGGAGCTCGAGCGCCGACGGGAGCTGGGGTACCCGCCCGCCGGCTTCCTCGTCGCCCTCGACCTCTCCGGCATGTCGCGCGACCAGCTCGAGGTCGCCGGGCGCTTCACGGCAGAGCAGCTGGGCGCCAGGCTCGCCGAGTCGGCCCAGATCCTGGGCCCGGGACCGATCTGGCGCGAGCGCGGCCGGTACGTCTGCCGGGTCGTGATAAAGACTACCGAAACAGGGAAAACCCTCGATGCGCTGCGCGCCTGGCTGGCGTCCAACCGCGACCGCTACCGGGCCCGTGGCGTGCGGATGGTGCCGGACGTCGAACCTGAGTGGCTCTGACGCGGCGCCCCTCGAACGGCTGAGGTACGATTGACCCTATGAGCGACACTGCACAGAGAGAACGGACGGCGGACGAGCAGGAGCTCACCCGCCGCCATCGCGAAGCCCGCAAGGAGATCCGGGTCGTCGGAGACCCGGTGCTGCGCGAACGCGCGCGCGAGGTCACGGTCTTCGACCGCGGTCTGCGCAAGCTGGCCAAACGCATGATCCGGACGATGAAGGACGCCCCGGGAGTGGGCCTGGCGGCTCCGCAGGTGGGCGTCCTCCAGCGCCTTCTCGTCTACGACGTCGACGACGATCCGCGGGTGCTCGTGAACCCGGAGCTCAGCGAGTTCTCCGACGAGACCGAGGAGGCGGAGGAGGGATGCCTGAGCGTGCCGGGCGTCACTCTGCCCGTCGAACGCCCGGTGAGCGTACACGTGCGTGGCTCGGACGAGTACGGCGACCCCGTCGACTTCCGCGCCGAGGGGTTCACCGCGCGCGTGATCCAGCACGAGTACGACCACCTCGAGGGCGTGCTCATCCTCGATCGCACGAGCAGGAGCGCGCGCGCCGCCGCTCTTCGCGCCATGCGCGAGGACGGCGGCGCCCTGGCCGCGCCGGGCGCCGGCGGCCTCTGAGCCGCATGCGGTTCGCCTACGCCGGCACGGCGCGCTTCGCGGAGCTGGTGCTCCAGGGGCTCGCCGACGCCGGCAGCGTCCCGGTCGCAGTCGTCACCAACCCCGACCGCCCCCGAGGCCGGCACGGCACCCCGCAGCCGCCGCCTATCGCGACGCTGGCGCAGACGCTCGGGGTGCCGGTCCTCCAGCCCGAGGACCTCTCCGACCCCGAGGGTCTGCAGGCGCTCCAGGCGCACGGCCCGGACGTCTTGGTGGCGTGCGCCTACGGTCAGATCATCCGCCAGCCGGTCCTCGACGCCGTCGAGAGCATCGTGGTGCACCCGTCGCTCGTGCCGCGCTGGCGCGGGGCGGCGCCCGTCGAGCGCGCGCTCATGGCCGGTGAGACCGAGCTGGGCGTCTGCACGCTGCGCATGACCGCCGCCGTGGATGAAGGGCCGGTGGGGGACGAGCGCCGCGTGCACGTGCCCCGCGAGGCGGACGCCGGGCGCGCGTACGAGCTTCTGGCGCCCGCGGCCGTCGCCGGCGTCCTGGCGACGCTCGAACGCATCGCCGCAGGCACGCAGGAGTGGCGGCCGCAGGAGGGCGAGGCGACCTATGCCGCCAAGATCGGCGCCGCCGACAAGGTGATCGACTGGACGCGCCCGGCCACGGCGATCGCCGACCAGGTGCGGGCGCTCTCGCCGCACATCGGCGCCGTCACCGAGCTCGCCGGCCGCAGGACGCGCATCTGGCGCGCCTCGCCCGGCCAGGGGCCTCTGCCGGCCGTCACCGCGGATCGGCTGGTGATCGCCGCCGGGGACGGCTGGCTGGACGTCCACGAGCTGCAGCAGGAGGGCCGCACCCGGGTCGGCGCGGCGGAGTTCCTGCGCGGCGCGGGACGCAGCCTGGTCTCGCCGTGAGCACGCCCGGGAGGGAGGCAGGCCGGGAGGGGACGGCTCGCGCCGCGTCCGACGCGCAGCCCCGCCCGGCCGGCGTGAGCCCTGCCAGAGCGGCCGCCTTCGCCGCGCTGCGTCGTCTGCGCCGCGGCGAGGCGCGACTCGACGACTCGGCCGCCGCGCTGCCCGAACTGGACGGCCTCGGCACGGCGGACCGAGCGCTGGCCAACGAGCTCGTCAACGGGACCGTGCGGCGCACGGGGTCCATCGACGCCGTGCTTGGCGCCTACACCAAGGCGCCGCTGAAGGCGGCCCGTCCGGACGTGCGGGACGCCCTCCGGATGGCGGCGTTCCAGCTCCTCTTCCTCGACCGGGTGCCCGCCTACGCCGTGGTCGACGATGCGGTCAAGCTCGTGCACCGCTCCGACAGGCGGGCGACCGGCTTCGTCAATGCAGTCTTGCGTCGCGTGGCCGCGGAAGGCCGCGCCACGCTCGAGGAGCTGGGCGCCGGCGACGACGCGCGTGCCTGGTCGATCGCCCTCTCGTATCCGGTGTGGCTCGTGCGCCTGCTGCGCGACGATCTCGGCGACGAGGCGGCCCGGCGGCTCCTGGAGTCAGGCGACGCTGCGCCCGAGCGATGCCTGCGGGCCAACCGCCTGCGGGGTGGGCTCGCGACCGCGTCCGCCGCGCTTGCGGCAGAGGGGTTCGCCACTCGCGGCGTGGAGGGCCTTCCGGACGCCCTCGTGTACGACGGGCCGCCGCTCGAGAGCTCGGCGGCCTTCCGTGAAGGCCTGGTGACCCCGCAGTCGCGCGGCTCGCAGATCGCCGGCATCGTCGCCGCAGGCGGGACCGCCGCTCCCGGCGCGGCGATCCTGGACCTCTGTGCGGCCCCGGGGACCAAGACCAGCCAGCTGGCCGCCCTGCAGCCCGACGCCGCGGTCACCGCGATCGACGTGGACGAGGCACGGGCGGCCGGTCTCCGCGCCAACCTCAGGCGTCTGGGGGCGGACGCCGTGCAGGTCGTCTGCGCCGATGCGCTGGAGCCGCGTCCCGAGTGGGAGAGCGCCTTCGACGCCGTGCTCCTCGACGCGCCCTGCACGGGGCTCGGCACCCTGGGATCGCGACCGGACCTGCGCTGGCGGCGGCGGCCTCAGGACGTCGCCCGTCTCGCGGGACTCCAGGCGAGACTCCTGGAGCGCGCCGCCGCCGCCGTCAAGCCCGGCGGCGCGCTCACCTACGCCGTCTGCACGGTGACGCGCGCCGAGACGCTCGGCGTCGTCGAACGGCTCCTCGCCGCCGGCGGCTGGGAGGTGGACGACCTCGGGGCGGCCTGGCCGGGGCTGTCGCACCCGGAGGCCGGCGGCTTCCTGCTCGTCCTGCCGCCGGCCGCCGGCTCGACGGGCTTCTTCGTGGCCCGGCTTCGACGGGTGAGCGCGTCCTCGTCCCCGCACGCCCGGACGGCCGAGGGCACGGTAGAATACCCGCGCGGGGTACGCAGCGGCTGACGACGGATCGGAGGACCTGTGGAAGACATCCTGCGAGGCATCAACGTGGCGCCCTCGATCCTCTCCGCCGACTTCGGTCGTCTGGGCGAGGACGTGGAGACGGTCCTCAACGCGGGCGCTCGCGTGATCCACGTGGACGTCATGGACGGCCACTTCGTCCCCAACATCACGATCGGCCCGCTCGTGGTCAAGGCGCTCCAGTCGCTGGTCCACGGCGCCGGCGCGCTGCTCGACGTGCATCTCATGATCGAGCGGCCGGAGAGGTACGTCACGCAGTTCGCAGAGGCGGGCGCCGACATGATCGTCGTCCATCAGGAGGCGTGCGTGCACCTCCACCGGACGCTCGCGCAGACCCACGAGGCCGGTGCACTGGCCGGGGTCGCCCTGAATCCCGCCACGCCGGTCGAGACACTGTCCGAGGCCAGACACTTCTGCGACATGGTGCTCGTCATGTCCGTCAACCCGGGCTTCGGGGGGCAGAGCTTCATCGAGACGTCCACGGACAAGATCGCCCGGGCCCGCGCCCTTCTCCCGGACGACGTCATCATCGAGGTCGACGGAGGCGTGAGCGAGCACAACGCCGGGGCGCTGGTCGCCGCCGGCGCCGGCTGGCTGGTGGCCGGTTCCAGCGTCTTCGGCGGGCCCGACATCGAGGCCCGGTTCGCCGCGGTGGCGCGGGCGGCCGTCGAGGGCGTATAATCCCGGCGCACGATCAATCGCTGCTTCAGGGCGGGGTGGAAGTCCCCACCGGCGGTATAGCCCGCGAACCCCGAGAGGGGCCGACCAGGTGAGATTCCTGGGCCGACGGTCAGAGTCCGGACGAGAGAAGCAGGCCCGACGTCACGGCGTCGTCCGCGGCCCTGAAGCGCACGCTTGCAGGGCTGTTTTGTATGGACGACAGTCAGTACATGGAAGAGGCCTTCCTGCTCGCCGAGCGCGGCAGGGGCAGCACGCACCCCAATCCCCTCGTCGGCGCCGTACTGGTCAAGGACGGCGAGGTCGTGGGGAGGGGCTGGCACCTCGCCCCGGGCGAGCCGCACGCCGAGGCCATTGCCCTGGCGGAGGCCGGGGAGCGCGCCCGCGGCGCGACGCTCTACTGCACGCTCGAACCGTGCAGCCACCACGGCAAGACGCCTCCCTGCGCGGACGCTCTCGTGGCCGCCGGCGTCTCACGGGCCGTGGTCGCTCTCCGCGATCCGAACCCTCTGGTGGACGGACGCGGCCTGCGCAAGCTCTCGGACGGGGACGTCGACGTCCGGCTTGACGAGGCCCGGTTCGGGGCGCGCGCCCGCGAGCAGAACGCGCCCTTCGTCAAGTACCATCGCACGCGTCTCCCTCTGGTGACCTACAAGGCCGCCGTCACGCTGGACGGCAAGGTCGCGGCGTCCAGCGGAGACGCGCGCTGGATCAGCTGTCTGGACAGCCGCCGCGCCGTGCACGAGCTGCGCTCGCGCGTCGACGCGGTGATGGTCGGCGCCGGGACCGTCCGCAGGGACGATCCGGAGCTCACGGTACGGCTCGCGGACGGTCGTGACCCGGTCCGCGTCGTGGTGACGCGCGACGGGGTGCTCCCATGGGGGGCGAAGCTCCTCGCCACGGCAGACCGGACACCGACCATCGTGATCGCGGAGGAGGCGACGGAGAGCGTGCGCATGCGGCTCGAGAGCCGAGGTGCCGAACTCCTCGAAGTCGGAGCAGGGGGCCTGCGCGCGGCGCTTCACGCCCTCGCCGCGCGAGGACTGCTCGACGTGCTCTGTGAGGGCGGACCGACGCTCGCCGGGTCCCTGCTGAGCGCCGGGCTCATCGACCGCGTGCTGCTGTTCGTCGCGCCGCTCATCGTCGGGCGCGGGGCGCCCGACCTGTTCGCGGCGCCCGCCGTGGCCGCCGTGGACGGCGCCTGGCGTCTCGAGGACGTGCGGTGGGACCGCGTCTGCGACGACCTCATGCTCAGCGGCACCGTTGTCCGGAGCGGGTCCTGATGTTCACCGGCATCGTCGAAGAGGTAGGGACGCTGCGCCGCGTCAGACCGGGCGCAGAGAGCGTCGTGCTGGACATCGGCGCGTCCAAGGTCACGGAGGACGCCGCCGTCGGCGACAGCATCCTCACCGACGGCGTGTGCCTCACGATCACTGCGCTGCACACCGACGGGTTCACGGCCGACGCCATGCCGGAGACGGTCCGTCGGACCACCCTGAGCGACCGCCGCCCCGGCGACCGCCTCAACCTCGAGCGCGCGCTCACCCTGAACGCGCGCCTGGGCGGCCACCTCGTGAGCGGCCACGTGGACGGGGTGGGGACGGTGACCTCCGTCACGCCCGAGGACAACGCGCTCCTCGTCACGATCGACGCACCGGCCGCCGTGGCGCAAGTGACCGTCGATCAGGGGTCGGTCGCCGTCGACGGCGTGAGTCTCACGGTGGTGAGCGTGGGGGACGGGCGCATCCGCGTCTCGCTCATCCCTCACACGGCCGCGATCACCACGCTCAGGCGCCTCTCGGCCGGGTCCCGGGTCAATCTCGAGGCCGATCTGATCGCCAAGTACGTCTACGCGTTCGTTGCCGGCCGCAAGCCGGACGACGGACTCACGTGGGAGAAGCTAGCGGAAGCGGGGTTCTGATGACGGTGGACCACAAAGACGAGGCAGCAGCGGCGGCGACGGATGCCGGCCCGCAGGAGCCGTTCGCGACCATCGAGGAGGCGCTCGACGACCTGCGCGAAGGACGCATGGTCATCGTCTGCGACGACGAGGACCGGGAGAACGAAGGAGACCTGACCCTGGCGGCCCAGTTCGCCACGGCCGAGAAGATCAACTTCATGGCGAAGGAGGGCCGCGGCCTCATCTGTCTCTCGCTCACGCCGCAGCGCTGCGCCGAGCTCGACCTGCCGCCCATGACGAGCCACAACGAGGCGCGCCTTCAGACCGCCTTCACGGTCTCCGTCGAGGCGCGCGAGGGGGTCACGACGGGCATCTCGGCGGCCGACAGGGCGCATACGATCCAGGTGGCGATCGACCCGGAGAGCAAGCCCAGCGACCTCGTCCAGCCGGGCCACGTCTTCCCGCTCATGGCCCGGCCGGGCGGCGTGCTGGAGCGCTCCGGGCAGACCGAGGCCGCCGTCGACCTCGCCCGGCTCGCCGGGCTCAACCCCGCCGGCGTGATCTGCGAGATCATGAACGACGACGGGACCATGGCGCGCGTGCCCGACCTCGTCCCCTACGCGCGCAAGCACGGCCTCAAGATCATCACGGTCGCCGACCTCATCAAGTACCGGCGCCGCAACGAGCATCTGGTCCGCCGCGCGGCGACCGTCGCCCTGCCGACCAGGTACGGCGACTTCAAGGCCATCGGGTACGAGTGCGTGCTGGACGGCGCCCACCACGTCGCCATCATCAAGGGCGACGTGGCCGGCAAGAAGGACGTCCTGGTCCGCGTGCACTCGGAATGCCTCACGGGCGACGCGTTCGGCTCGCTGCGCTGCGACTGCGGCGACCAGCTCGCCGAGGCGATGCGGCGCATCGAGGCCGAGGGCCTCGGGGTGGTGCTCTACATGCGGCAGGAGGGCCGCGGCATCGGCCTCATCAACAAGCTCAAGGCGTACGCGCTCCAGGAGCGGGGGTACGACACCGTCGAAGCCAACGTGGAACTGGGGTTCGCGCCGGACCTCCGGGACTACGGCACCGGCGCGCAGATCCTCGCCGACCTCGGCCTGTCGACGATCCGCATCATGACCAACAACCCAAAGAAGATCGTCGCCCTCGAGGGCTACGGTCTGAGCGTGACGGGCAGGGAGCCGATCGAGGTGCCGCCGCAGGAGGACAACCGCTGCTACCTGCGCACCAAGCGCGACAAGATGGGCCACATGCTCGAGCACGAGGATCTCTTCGGCCAGGAAGAGGGTCTCGAAGGTTGACCAGAAGGAGCCGAACACGATGACGACTTACGAAGGCAAGCTCAACGGCAAAGGACTCAGGTTCGCCCTCGTGGTGGGCCGCTTCAACGAGCTCATCTCGGGCCGACTGTGCGAGGGCGCCCTGGACTGCCTCAAGCGCCACGACGTGGACGAGGGCGACGTCGACGTCGCCTGGGTGCCCGGCGCCTTCGAGCTGCCGCTGGTGGCCAAGAGGCTGGCCGAGAGCAGCAAGTACGACGCCGTGATCTGCCTGGGCGCCGTGATCCGCGGCGGCACGCCGCACTTCGACTACGTCGCCGGCGAGGCCGCCAAGGGGATCGCCAAGATCAGCCTCGACACGGGCGTGCCGGTCGTCTTCGGCGTCCTGACCACCGACACCATCGAGCAGGCGGTGGAGCGGGCCGGCACCAAGGCGGGCAACAAGGGCTGGTCGGCGGCCGCGACGGCGCTCGAGATGGCCAATCTCTCGCGAGCGCTGCCCTGACCCTCGCGCCACGAGCCGCCTGACGGCCGTCGCGGCACCGGGTCACCCGGGGGAAGACTCAGAGAGAGTCCGACCCGAGACAGGTGAGAGTCGTGCAACGACGTGTGATCGTCTGGGCGGCGCTGGCCCTGCTGCCGCTGTTGCTGCGGTACGCGCTGCGCCGCCTGCGGCTGTAGCCGCAGGCGGCGCAGCGCATCAAGGCCGCACCGCCCACCAACGCGAAAAGCCCCGCCAACGGCGGGGCTCAGGGAAGTGCGGCGCGGCGTCCGGTCTCCGGCACAGCCGGCCGCCGCTGCGGCCGCTGTCCGGGGCGCCGGCTAGATAGCTTTGGTGACGCGGCCCGACTTGAGGCAGCGGGCGCAGACGTAGGCGTTCTGCGGGGAGCCGTCCACCACGATACGGACGCGCTGCAGGTTGGGATCGAAGCGGCGCTTGGTGGCGCGGTTGGAGTGACTCCGGTTGTTCCCGATTGCGGGGGCCTTGCCGCAGCTCACGCAGATCTTGGACATGGGTGTTCCTCGGCTTGCTTGCTGGACAGTCGCGCTAGTATCCTTCACCCGGTCTGGGAACGCAAACGGGGGGACCGCCAGGGACCACCGGTCTTGCACGTCGTCCGTGAGGCAGAGAGATGCGGTTCACCAAGGACATGTCCATCTTCGAGGCGCTCGAGGCCGATCCGGGGGCTCGTGACGTCTTCGAGAGCCACGGGATGGCCTGCTGTCTCTGCATCGGCGCCCAGTCCGAGACCATCGAGGCGGGAGCCATCCTGCACCAGGTCGACCCGGACGCCGTGGTCTCCGAGCTCAACCGGTTGCCCGGCGCCGGGGACTGAGGAGCGGGCGTGTCGCAGACGGACCTCAGGATCCCGTTCAGGGACGCCGGCCTGAGCGGGGGCGTCACGGTCGCCCATCAGGTGATCGCCAAGCTGGCCGGCCAGGCCGCCCGCACCACCTACGGCGTGGTCGGCATGCAGGAGTCGGCCGTCAAGAAGCTCGCCCGCTACTTCCGCGGCTCCGTCACCGAAGGCGTCGAGCTCTCGGTGGGCCAGGAGAGCGTCGACATCGGGCTGCACGTCGTCATGGAGCGCGGCGTCAACATCGCCCAGGTCACCGCCAACCTGCGTGAGCAGGTCCGCTACCAGGTGGAGGGCGTGGCCGGGGTCCCGGTCGGAGAAGTCAACGTTCGCGTCGAGGACCTGCAGGATTGATCGTCCGGACCGCCGCCGTCAGCGTCATCCAGTCCGCGCTCACCGCCGTCGAGAAAGAGCGTCAGTTCATCAACGACCTCAACGTGTACCCGGTGCCGGACGGCGACACGGGGACGAACCTGGCGCTCACCGCGCGCGCCGTGGTCGAGGAGCTCGAGCAGAGCGAGGTCAGCGACATCCCGTCGGTGGCGGCCGCCGTCACGAAGGGCTCGCTCATGGGCGCGCGTGGCAACTCCGGCGTCATCCTCTCCCAGATCGTGCGCGGCATCTGCGAAGTGTGGGGTCAGGCCAACTCGCTGGACACCGCCGTGTTCAAGCGTGCCGTGCTCGAAGGGCAGCACGCCGCCTACCGGGCGGTCAAGACGCCGGTCGAGGGCACCATGCTCACCGTCATCCGGGAGATGGCGACGGCGGCGCAGGCCGTGCCGGACGGACTCGGCCTCGAGCACCTGCTCGCCGCCGTGGAGGAGGCCGGCAGGGTCGCGGTCGAGAACACGACCTCGCAGCTGCCGGCCCTGCAGAAAGCCGGCGTCGTGGACGCCGGCGGGTACGGACTCCTCGTCCTCTTCCGCGGCCTCGCCGCCGGCATCGAGGACCTCATGCGCGGCGGCAAGATCGCCGCCGGCGCCCGCCTCGCGACCCGCGGCTTCGGCGCGGCGGTCAAGACGCGCCTCCAGCCGCCCGAGCGCCGGGTGGTCGTCGAGGAGCCGAGCGAGCTCTCCGAGTTCCGGTACTGCACGAGCTTCCTCATCAGCGGCGAGCGCATCGACCGGGAGGGGTTCGAGGCGTTCCTCCTGCCCATCGGCGAGAGCGCCCTGGTGGTCGGCGACGAGCGCACCGTCAAGGTGCACGTGCACGTGAACGACCCGGGGGTCGTGCTCAGCGAGGCGCTCAAGCACGGAGCCATCAGCGACGTCGAGATCAACGACATGCACGCCCAGACCAGGGAACGCGACGAGCGGCTTTCGTCCGGGCCGCCGATGCCCGCGCTCGGTGAGGGCGGCTGCGTGGTGGTCGCCGTCGTCGCCGGGGACGGCAACCGGAAGCTCTTCCGCGACCTCGGCTGCCACGCCATCGTCGACGGCGGCCAATCGATGAACCCGAGCGCGGCCCAGTTGCTGGAGGCGGTTGAGGCGCTCGGCGCCGAGGAGGTCGTCATCCTGCCCAACAACGGCAACGTCATCCTCACCGCCGAGCAGGCCGCGGGCATGAGCCCGCTGCACATCGCCGTGGTCCCGTCGCGGTCCATCCCGAGCGGCCTCGCGGCGATGGTGGCCTACGACCCGGGCGAGGACGCCGTCGGCAACGCCCGGGCCATGCAGGACGCCATCGCCGACGTCCGCTACGCCGAGGTCACGCACGCCGTGCGGGACTCGGAGCTGGACGGTCTCGAGGTCAAGAAGGGCCAGGCCATGGGCATCGTCGACGGCAGGCTGGTGGCCGCCGCCGACGACATCGAGGGCGCGTTCGGCGGCGTCCTGGAGGAGTTCGCCCGCGGCGGCGCCGAGTACGTCACCGTGCTCACGGCGCTCAACGGCTCCTCGGGCACCACGCGCGAGCAGCTCGAGGCCATCGCCGCCACGACGGCGCCGGACGCCGAAGTCAGCTTCCACGAGGGCGGTCAGCCGCTCTACCCGATCCTAGCGAGTGCCGAATGACCACCGCAGGCATGTCATCGTCGGGCACGCCGGAGGGCTTCCCGACACTGACCGCCGCAGGCACGTCATGGTGGGGCGCTCCGGAGGTGCGCACGTCATGAGCACAGCAGAGCTCCTCACGCTCGAGAACACCGCCGTCGTCCTCGACTCCACCTGCGATCCGCCCGACGGCTGGCTCGACCAGCCGGGCCTCTACATGGTCCCGCTCAAGGTCCACTTCGGCGACCAGATGTTCCGCGACGGCGTCGACATGACCTACAGGGAGTTCTTCGCCAAGCTCGCGGAGACGGACATCCTGCCGACTACCTCGCAGCCCACCGTCGGCGAGTTCCTGGCCGTGTACGAGGAGGCGCGCGCGAAGTACGACCACGTCTTCTCGCTGCACATCTCGGGCGAGATGAGCGGCACGGTCCGGGCGGCCGAGCAGGCCGCGGAGCAGGTCGGCAACGTCTACGTCTACGACCTGCGCACCGTCACCGCCGCCCTCGCGCTGGGCGCCGAGCGTCTGCGTGCCCGTCTGGAGAAAGGCTGCACGCTGGAGGAGGCGCACGCCTACGTCCGCCACTATCGGGACAACGGCCGATTGCTCATCCACGCCGCGACTCTCGAGTACCTGCGGCGCGGCGGCCGCATCGGCAGGGCCGCGTCGCTGGTCGGCGGCGTGTTCGACATCAAGCCGCTCATCTGCGCCGAGGACGGCGTGCTCACCGGGTACGCCAAGGTCCGCGGTCTCAAGAAGGCCCTGGCGGCGATGGAGCGCTTCATCGACGAGCACAGCAAGCCGGACGACGAGATCTGGTTCTGCACCATCGACGCGATCAACGAAGAGGAGCCGCCGCTCATCCGGGAGCTCATCGAGCGCATCCGGCCCAACGCCCACTGGGTGTTCCAGGGTCACGTGGCCGCCGTCGTGGGCACCCACATCGGCCCCGGCACCTCGGCCTTTGCTATGATCGTGGAGTGACCGGGCAGCAACTTCCGCTCCGTTTCGGCGGCGGTCGGTACGATCGACGGCCGCCGGTCACCCGCCTCTCGTTCGACCCGGCCACGCTCTCGCGCCCCCTCGCGGATCTCGAGCGCGTCACGCCCCGTGTGGCACGCCGGCTCACCGCCTTCGGCCTCACGACTGTCGGTGACCTCATCGAGCACTTCCCGCGCCGCTACGAGGACTTCCGCGACCGCAAGGCGATCCGCGATCTCAAGCTGGGGGAGGAGGCGACCATCCGAGGGGAGGTCGTACGCGTGCGGGCGGAGCGCACCGCGCGCAGGAGAGTGGACATCGTCAAGGTCCTCGTGCGCGATGACACCGGCGCCGTCGAGGCGGTCTGGTTCAACCAGAAGTACCTGACGCGGGTGCTGGACGAGGGGATGCGGCTGAGCCTCCGCGGCACCTTCCGGCCGCAGAGCGGCCGGCAGCAGTTCGTCGTCAAGGGCCACGAGATCCTCGGCGAGGAGGACGGGGAGGGAGTCCACACCGAGGGCGTCGTCCCCGTCTATCCGGCGAGCGAGCAGGTCTCCGCCAAGCTGCTGCGGGCGCTGGTGCACGAGCTCGCGCCGGTCATGCGGCGGCTCCCGGACCCGCTCCCGGCCGGGCTGCTGACGCGCGAGCGCCTGCCCGGCCGCGCCGACGCCGTGACTGCCGTGCACCTGCCGCGGACGCTCGCGGAGGCGAGGCTGGCCCGCGAGCGTCTCGTCCTGGAGGAGCTGCTGCTCATGCAGGTGGGGCTCCTCCTCCACAAGCAGGAGCAGCAGCAGCGCGTGCGGGCGCCGGCGCTGCCTGAGCCGGCCGCGCTCGCGCAGGCGTTCCTCGACGGCCTCCCGTTCGAACTCACCAGCCACCAGCTCGCCGCACTCGACGAGATCGAGGCCGATCTGCGGCGAGACGTGCCCATGCGGCGGCTCCTGCAGGGCGACGTCGGCTCCGGCAAGACCGTGGTCGCGCTGTACTGCTTGCTGCGCACCGCGGAGGCCGGTCTGCAGGGCGTGCTCCTCGCCCCCACGGAGACGCTCGCCGCGCAGCACGCCGAGACGGTGGCGCGCCTGGTCGGACCGCTGGCGCCGGCCGAACTCGTGACCGCAGCGCTCACCGCGAGGGAGCGGCGCGAGGCGCTGGCGCGCCTCGCCTCCGGAGAGACCCGCATCGTCGTCGGCACGCACGCACTCTTGACGGGAGACGTGCGGTTCGCCGCGCTCGGGCTGCTCGTCGTCGACGAGCAGCACCGCTTCGGCGTCGAGCAGCGCGACGCCCTCGTGCGCCGCGCGGAGCACGACGGCCTCGCGCCCCATGTGCTGCACATGACGGCCACGCCGATCCCCCGCACCCTCGCGCTCACCGTGTTCGGCGACCTCGACGTCACCACCATCGCCGGGGTGCCGTCGGGCAGGCAGCCGGTGGTCACACGACTCGTCGACGAGGAGATGCGCGAGACGGGGTACGAGTTCGTGCGCAAGCAGATCGCCAAGGGCCGGCAGGTGTACGTCGTGTGTCCTGCCATCGACGAGTCGGAGTCCATCCAGGCGGCGACGGCCGTCGCTGAGGCAGAGCGACTGCAGGCAGGGCCGTTCCGCGAGGCGCGCGTCGCCGTCGTGCACGGACAGCTCAAGCCCGCGGACCGGGACGAGGTCATGCGGGCGTTCAAGAGCGGAGAGCTCGACGTACTGGTGGCCACCAGTCTCATCGAGGTGGGGATCGACGTGCCCAATGCGACCGTGATGATCGTCGAGGGCGCCGAGCGCTTCGGCCTCGCGCAGCTGCACCAGCTGCGGGGCCGCGTGGGACGAGGCAGCGAGAAGTCGTACTGCCTGCTCTTCGCAGCCGCTGAAACGGGCGCCGCCCGGGCGCGCCTCGAGGCGCTGCTGGAGACCACCGACGGCTTCGAGCTCGCCGACAAGGACCTCGAGATCCGCGGCGAGGGACAGGTGATGGGCTCGCGCCAGGCGGGCGTGCCGGACCTCAAGCTCGCCCGCCTGGCGCGCGACCGCGCGGCGCTGCTCCGCGCCCGCGCCCTGGCGGCCGGGATCCTCGAGGCCGACCCCGGCCTGCGCAGCCCGGTGCACGGCCCGCTCGACGCCGCCGTGCGCGACGCCTTCGGCGGCGAGCTCGGCTGGCTCCTCAAGGCCTGAGAGCCGGCCTGCACGGCTCGCCGCGTATACTCTCGGACATGCGTACGCCTCAGCTCATCGCCACGCACACCAACACCGACTTCGATGCGTTCGCGGCCATGCTCGCGGCGCACAAGCTCTATCCCGAGGCGCAGGTCAGCCTCGGCGGCGCGGTGAACCGCAACGTGCGCGAGTTCCAGGCGCTGTACGCGGACGTGATCCCGGTGGTGGATCCGGCGGACGTGGACCGCGAGAGCGTCCGCCGGCTCATCCTCGTGGACACCGTGCACGCCAACCGGCTCGGCGACCTCGGCGACCTGTGCGGCCGCGACGGGGTGCAGGTTGTCGCGTTCGACCACCACGCCCAGCCCGACGAGCTGCCCGACTACCTCGACCCGGCGGCCCTGGTGAGCTCCAACGACGGCGCGCTCGTCACGCTGCTGGTGCGGATCATCGCCGAGCGCGGCATCCCCGTCACGCCGTTCGAGGCGACGGTCTTCGCACTCGGCATCCACGAGGACACCGGCTCACTCACCTTCGCCACCACCACACCGCGCGACGCCGAGGCGCTGGCCTGGTGCATGCGCTGCGGCGCCGACACTGAGCTGCTCGAGAAGTGGCTCACCAACGCACTCACCCCGGCCCAGCGCGTGACGCTCGCCGCCGCGCTGCAGACGGCGGAGGAACTGCCGATCGCCGAGGCGTCCGTCCTGCTCTCGGCGCTCCGCGAGGACCAGTACGTCGAGGGCGTGAGCGTCGTCGCGCACCGGGTGATGGACCTCACGGGCTGCGACGCCTACTTCCTCGTCGTCGAGATGGAAGGGCGCGTGTTCGTCACCGCCCGCAGCCGCGGCGGCCGGCTTGACGTAGCCGAGGCGCTCCGGGCCGTGGGCGGCGGCGGTCACACCGCCGCCGCCTCGGCCGTGGTCAAGGACCGGCCGCTCGGCGAAGTGGCCGCCGACGTCGCCGCCGCCGCGCCGGCGGCGGTGGCGCCGACCCGGGCGGCGCTGGACGTGCTCGAGCCGGGTCCCCCGGCCGTCCCCGAGTCGACGCAGGTGGACGAAGCCGCTCTGCTCTGCCGCCGGGACGGGGTCGGCGGCGTGGGCGTGCTGCGCGACGGCCTGCTGATCGGCCGCGTCGCCCTGACCGACCTGGAGCGCGCCTCCGCGCACGGACTGGGGCACGCCCCCGTCAAGGCCGTGATGACGACGCGCGTGCCGTTGCTCTGGTCGGCGACCCCACTCGAGCGCGCCGCCGTCCGCCTCGCCCAGGACGAGATCGGCTGGCTCCCGGTCGTCGCGACCCGGCGCCCTCAGGAGGTGGCCGACGAGGGCGTAGCAGTGGACGACCTGCTCGGCGTGGTGTCGCGCCGGTCCGTCTCGGGGGCGCCGCCCCGTGAGCCCGCCGCGCCGGTGACCGCCAACCTCGCCGGGCCACTCGGCGAACTGGGCCTGGCCGAGCTCTTCCGGCACGTCCAGGCGGTCGCCGCCGGCGTGCGCGGCTGCTATCTCGTCGGCGGCGCCGTACGCGACCTCCTGCTGCGCGAGCCCGGGTTCGACGTCGACCTCGCCGTGGAGGGCGACGGCATCGCCTTCGCCGCCGAGCTCGCGACGCGACTCAAGGGGCACGTGCGCCCTCACCGGAAGTTCGGCACGGCCGTGGTCGTCGCCGGCGACGGGCCGGAGAGGCTGCGCGTGGACGTCGCCTCCACCCGGGCCGAGTCCTACGAGTACCCGGGTGCGCTCCCCAAGGTGGAGCACGCGAGCATCCGCAGCGACCTCGCGCGCCGCGACTTCACGATCAACGCCATGGCCGTGTCGCTCAAGCCCGAGACCTTCGGCGACCTGTTCGACTACTTCGGCGGCCGGGAGGACCTGGAGGCCCGCCGCATCGTCGTCCTCCACAACCTGAGCTTCATCGAGGACCCCACGCGCATCCTGCGCGCCATCCGCTACGAGAACCGGTATGGTCTGCGCATGGATGCGCACACGCTGAACCTCGCCCGCGCCTGCTGCGCCATGGACCTCGTGGGCGACCTCTCGTCGGCGCGCCTGCGCGACGAGCTCGTAAGCCTCCTGGACGAGGAGAAGGTCGACTTCTCGCTGCGGAGAGCCGAGGAGCTCGGCGTGTGGCCCGCCATCCACGGACGCCTGCGCGTCGACCGGCGCACGCGTCAGCTCGTGCGCCGCGCCGACGAGCTCCGCGCGGCGCACGGCCTGGGCGGGGAGACGCCGCGCTGGCGTCTCCGGCTCATGTGGCTGCTGCGCGACCTCGACCCTGAGGAGATCGCCGCCTGGGCCGCGCGAATGCGCATCCGCGCCCAGGACGCGGGCGTGCTCGAGCGCGCGCTCGTGGTCGGGAAGAGGCTCGTGGACCGGATCGCGCGCGGACCCAGCGAGGCGGAGCTCTACGACCTCGCCGCCGGAGAGCCGTCCGAGGCGCTGCTGGCGGCGATGACGCTGGACGACACGGGCATCGCCGCCAGCCGACTCTCACACTTCCTCGACGTGACGAGGCACGTGCGGCTGGACATCACCGGCCACGACCTGCGGGCCCTCGGCTTCGCGCCGGGCCCGCGGATGGGCGAAGTCCTGCGGAGCGTGCTCCACCTCAAGCTCAACGGCGTCGTGCGCGGCAGGGACGAGGAGCTCACGGCCGCGGCGCGGATGCGAGAGAGCGCTTGAACGACTCCGGTCTGCTCCTCGAGTTCCTCCTCGTCTCGCCGCTCCTGCTGGTGAGCCTCGTCCTGCACGAGCTCTCGCACGGCTGGGTGGCGTACGCCCTGGGGGACCCCACCGCCAAGGCGTACGGGAGGCTCACGCTGAACCCCATCAGGCACCTCGATACGTGGGGCACCATCATGCTGGTGGTCAGCTTCCTGGGGTCGGGCGGGACGTTCTTCTTCGGCTGGGCCAAGCCGGTACCGGTGGACCCTCGTCACTTCAAGGACGGGCAGCGGGGGATGGCGTGGGTCGGGGCGGCGGGCCCGCTCACCAACTACACGCTGGCGGTCGTCGCTGCCGGCCTCTTCTGGCTCACGTACACGTGGAGCCCGTTCCTGCTCGAGATGTGCTGGATGCTGTTCGTGCTCAACGTGATCCTCGGCACGCTCAACCTCATCCCGATCCCGCCGCTCGACGGGTCCCGCGTGGTCGGCGGGTTCCTGCCGCGGTCCGCGTACCGTCAGTGGGCCGAGCTGGACCGTTACGGGAACTACGTGTTCATGCTGCTCTTCCTGGTCATGGTGGCGGTCCCCGGGTTCTTCGCGGCCACGTTCGGCAGGGTGCTGGAGCTCTTCATGTACCTGCTGCTCCCGGGCGGGTGGCTCGGGTGAGCGGCGGCGCCCTGGAGTGGAGAGAGCGCGACGGCGTCAGCTGGCTCGCGTGGGAGGCGCACGGCGTCCGCGCCGCCTTCCCTGCGCGGACAGGCGGCGTGTCGGCGCCGCCCTTCGACAGCCTCAACCTCGGGCTGTCCGTCGAGGACGACCCCGAGGCGGTGCTCGAGAACCGGCGGCGCCTCTGCGCCGCGATCGAGGTCCCGCAGGAGCGGCTCGTCGTCCCCGGCCAGGTGCACGGGACCACGCTGCGGTGGGTCGGGGAGGCCGAGGCCGGCCGCGGCGCCTTCGACAGCCGGTCGGTGATCGGCGAGCACGACGGGCTGCTGACCGCCGAGGCAGGCCTCGGCCTCGTCATCAGCTACGCCGACTGTGTGCCGGTGGTGATCGTCGCGGGCGGGGAGGACGGGCCGGCGTTCGCCACGGTGCACGCCGGCTGGCGCGGCATGATCGCCGGCATCGTCGGCCGGGCGGCGGCCGAGCTCGCCCGGGGCCGCCGCCTGCTCGCCGCTGCCGTCGGGCCGAGCATCGGCCCGTGCTGCTTCACCGTGGACGACGAGGTGCGGCGCCGGTTCGAGACCCGGTTCCCGGGCTCCGCCGGCGCCGCCACCGTGGACCTCTGGCGCTGCGCGCGCCTCGACCTCGAGGCGGCAGGAGTGCCCGCCGCCGCGGTCTCCGTCGCCGGACTGTGCACCGCCTCCGACCGGCGCTTCTTCTCGCACCGGCGGGACGGCGGCGTGAGCGGCCGGCATCTCGCGGTAGCATGGCGGGAGGAAGCGTAGGCCGGCCCCAGAAGTAGCAGCGGGCCGGCACGGGCCGGGAAGCCGAGAACGCTTCGGTCCGAGGTCGTCAAGGAGGCAGCAGTGGTCAGACAGTTCATCCCGGATGTCGACACGGTGCGCGAGCGGTTCTCCGAGGTCCGGAGCCGCATCGTCGAGGCGGCCCGCGTGGCCGGCCGTGACCCGGCCGACGTCCGCGTGCTCGTCGCGACCAAGTACGTGGCCGCCGAGCACCTCGGCGCGTTGCGGGACGCCGGCATCCGCCTGATCGGCGAGAACCGCGCCCAGGACCTCGTCGCCAAGCACGGACTCCACGGCGACGCCTTCGACTGGCACTTCATCGGGCACCTGCAGAGCCGCAAGACCAAGCTCGTGTTGCCCCTCGTCAGCCTCATCCACTCTGTGTCCACCCTCAGCGTCGTACAGGAGATCGAGGCTCGCGCCACGAACACCACCGAGGTGCTGCTCGAGGTCAACATCGGCGGGGAGGAGAGCAAGAGCGGCGTGCCGCTCGACGGGGTCGACGACTTCCTCGAGGCCGCGTCCGGGCACCGCAAGGTGCGCTTCACCGGGCTCATGTGCATGCCGCCGCTGTCCGACGACCCGGAGGAGGCGCGCCCCTTCTTCGTGCGGGCGCGCGAGCTGGCCCAACGGCTTTCGACAATGTGGAGCGGAACGTATACTTTCGACCAGCTATCGATGGGCACAAGTGCCGACTACGAGGTGGCCGTCCAGGAAGGGGCGACCATCGTCCGCGTCGGGAGCGTGCTCTTCTGACCAGCAGGGGAGGACCTTATGGGCGTGGGCGAGTGGTGGCACAAGACGGCCGTCTACTTCGGCATCGCCGATGACGAGGACGACTACGACGAGGACGAGACGCTTGCGCCGCACGAAGAACTCGAACGCTCGTACCAGGAGCGCCCCAACGTCCGCAAGCTGAGCAGCGGGCGCAGCCGCACCGACTACGACGACATCTTCGCCGACGAGCCGCGCCGCCGGCCCTCGTCGGTGGCCTCCCAGTCGCCGGTGCGCGCCATCGAGCCCGCACGCCCGGCGCGCGTGGAGGTGCACCTCGTCATCCCCAAGAACTTCAACGACGCCCAGCAGGTGGCGGACAAGTTCAAGGTCGACGTCCCCGTCATCCTCAACCTCCAGGGCTCGGACACCGAGCTCGCCAAGCGCCTCATCGACTTCTGCAGCGGCCTCACCTACGCGCTCGACGGCGGCATGCAGCGGGTGGGAGAGAAGATCTTCCTGCTCACGCCGCGCAACGTCGAGGTCTCGGCGGAAGAACGGGCGCGGCTCATCGAGAAGGGCTTCTTCAATCAGTTCTGATCCATGAGAGTGGGATGCATCGGCGCGGGGCACATCGCCCGCGCCCTCGGTCAGGGGTGGAGCAGGCCGGCGCTCGAAGGGGCGCCGGCCCTCGCGTATCACGACGTCTCGCCGGAGGCCGCGGAGCGTGCCGCGGAGGCCACCGGCGCAGCGGTCGCAGGAGACCTGCGAGACCTCGTCGAGCGCTCCGACGTCGTCGTCGTCGCAGTGCGACCGCAGCAGGTCGCCGAGGTGCTCGCGGCCGTCGCGCCGCTCCTGGGCCGGCGTGCCCTCGTCTCCGTCGCGGCGGGGGTCCCGCTCGCCGAGCTGAGGGCGGCCCTGCCGCACGACGCCCGAGTGGGACGCATCATGCCCAACGTCGCCGCGTCGCTCGGGCTGGGGACGTTCCTGTTCGTGCCGGGCACGCTCGGGGAGGCGGAGGGGGAGGTGGAGCGGCTCTTCGCGCTCGCCGGCGATGTGGTCGTGCTGGACGAGCGGCACTTCGACTCGGCCACGGCGGTCGCCGGCTGCATGCCGGGCATCCTCGCGCTGCTCGTCCGCGACTTCGCCCGCGCCGGCGAGCGGCGCGGGCTCGACCCCGACGTCGCGCGGCGGCTCGCCATCGCCGGCGTGCACGGAGCGGCGGCAGTGATCGCGAAGGACGGCGACCCGGATGCCGTGATCGCCGCCACGGCCACGCCGGGGGGGATGACGGCCGCCGCCATCACCGCCCTCGAGGAGCGCGACATCACCGAGGCGGTCGCGCTCGCCGTCCACGCCGCCGCCGAGCGGGCCAAGGAACTCACGTAGCGGCGTGGCACTAGTCACTTGGTGCGGCAGGACGGCCTCGCCGGCAGTGGAGAGCCGGTACCGCCCGACGTGAGAGAAGACGACCGCGGCGACGGACCGCGTGACCGAGAGGGGAGAGGATGAAGCTCACACCGCTCGACATACGCCACAAGGAGTTCAAGCGCGGCATGCGCGGCTACTCGGATGTAGAGGTCGACGAGTTCCTCGACGAGGTCGCCGACGAGTACGAGCGGCTGTTCAAGGAGAACATCGACCTCCAGGAGCGCGTCGAGAACCTCGAGGAGAAGGTCGCCGGCTACAAGCGCATCGAGGAGACCCTTCAGCAGACCTTGATCAACGCCCAGGCCAGCGCCGAGGAGCAGAAGCAGAACGCCAGCAAGCAGGCGCAGCTCGTGCTGCAGGACGCCGAGCTCAAGGCGCGCCAGCTCGTCAACGAGGCGTATTCCGAGCGTCAGGCGATCGAGCAATCCATGGCCAAGCTGCGCAGCTCCGAGGAGGACTTCCGCTTCAAGTTCAGGACGCTCCTCGAGGGGTACCTGCGCCAGTTGCAGGAGACTCCGGAGGTGGTGGCGGCCGCGCCGCCGGCGGCCGACTTCACGAGGCACGCCGAGGCGATCAAGGAGGCGATCGCTCGTGAGTCGGCGCCCGAAGCTCCGGCGTCAGTCCGTGAGCCGGCACCGAAGCAGCCGCAGCCGCACGAGGCGCCGGAGGACGTCGTCGACCGGCGCCCCGACGAGGCGCCCGAAGCGTCGTCGCAGCGAGTGGAGACGCACGTGCCGCCGGAGCCCGCCGCCTCGCGGACGGACGACGTCCGGCCGGCGGCGCCCGAGCACCCGGTGCGCGGACCGGGCGGCATCCAGGCGGGCAGGCCGCGCGCCGCGGAGCCGCCGGCGGACGACCCGGAGGTCACCGCCGCCACCCCGGCTCCGAGCCAGGATGCGACAGACGAGGGGCGCGAGCGAAGCGAGCGCATCATCTTCGGAGAGAGCGACGATCTGCTCGCCGACGTGGACACCGGGGTGAACGAGAACGAGTTCAAGTGGTGACAGGGGCCCGATCGCCCCGGCACGAGATGGCCTGAGTCTGGCCGTGTGGGTGACGCCGGGGGCTCGCTCCAGCGAGCTCGCCGGCGTAGCCGACGGCCGCCTGCGCATCCGTCTCGCGGCGCCTCCCGCGGAGGGGCGCGCCAACGCCGAGCTGGTCCGGTTCCTGGCTGACCTGCTCGACGTCCCCCGTGCGGCGGTCGGCGTCGTCGCCGGCGGCCGCTCGCGGCGCAAGCTCGTCCGCCTCTCCGGCGTGACCCTCGACGACGCCCGGCGTAGACTCGGGCTCTGACCGACAAAGGAGTGCCACATGGCCAAGCTCGCCTACTGCAAGCGGTGCAAGGCGACGTATCCCCTCAACATCGTCGTCAGCGACGGAGGGCGGGGCGCCAAGACGACCAAGGAGCCCACGTGCCCCATGGGTCATGGCGACATCAAGGTGCTGGACAGCGTACCCAAGCCGCGTGGCAGGAAGTAGGGGGGGATACGCCCTCGCCCTGGTCCTGGCGGCCGCCGTCCTCGTCGCCGATCGGCTGACCAAGTGGCTGGTGCGGGCGCGGGCCGGAGACCTCCCCTGGGATATCGGGGCGGGGCTCCGCATCGACCTCACGTACAACTCCGGCATCTCCTTCAGCCGGCTCGCCGGCGCGGGCGACGTGGTGATCGTGCTCGTCGCCGCGGTCGCCGTGGGCGTCCTGGTGGCGCTCGTCCTCAGCCCGCCGCGATACCGGCCCGCGCTCGGCGTCATCCTGGGCGGGGCGCTCGGCAACCTCGTGGACAGGCTTCGCTTCGACGGGGCCGTGGTGGACTTCATCGGGTTCTTCACGTGGCCGACGTTCAACGTCGCGGACGCCGCCATCGTCGTCGGCACGGTCCTCCTCGGGCTGCAGGTGGTCGTTGGCGCGCGGGAGTGAGCCACGCCGGTTCCGGACCGGCGACGCGGAGGCCGGGGAGCGCCTCGACGTGGCGCTCGCCGCGCGCGCAGGACTCAGTCGCGCGGCAGCCCAGCGGCTCATCGCCGATGGTCTCGTGGACGTGGACGGCGCGCCGGCGCGCAAGAAGCACGTGCTGCGCGCCGGCGAGGAGGTGAGGTGGCAGGCGCCGCCTCCGCCGGAGGCGGCGCTCTCGGCGGAGGACGTGCCCTTCGAGGTCGTCTACGAGGACGACTGGCTCCTGGTGGTCGACAAGCCCGCCGGAGTGGTCGTCCATCCCGCCCCGGGGCACGAGCACGGGACGCTCGCCCAGGGACTCGTGGCGGCCGGGGCGCGCGGCGGGCACGAGCTCCGGCCCGGCATCGTCCACCGGCTCGACAAGGACACCTCCGGACTCCTGCTCGTGGCGCGGCGCGAGGACGCCTACCGTCGCCTGGTGGCCGCCATGGAGCGCCGCGACATCCATCGCACGTACCTGGCACTGCTGGTCGGCAGTCTCCCGCAGGACGAGGGCACCATCGACGCGCCGATCGGCCGGCACCTCCGGGACCGCAAGCGGATGTCGCTGCACACGGCGGCCGGCAAGCGCGCCGTGACGCACTTCAAGGTGCTCGGCCGGGCCGAGGGGTTCACGCTGGCCCGCGTGCGCCTGGAGACCGGGCGCACGCATCAGATCCGCGTACATTTCTCGGCCCTGGGGCACCCGGTCGCCGGCGACCTCCAGTACGGGCGGCGCCCGCGACCCCACGGTCTCGGGCGCCAGTTCCTGCATGCGGCGCGGCTCGCCTTCCCGCACCCGGAAGACGGGCGGGAGGTCAGCTGCGCCAGCCCGCTCCCGCCGGACCTCTCCGCGTTCCTGGGCGACCTCGGACTCCCGGCGCAGCCGCCGGCCTGACGTCCTCCCGGCCGGCCGCCGGACCTCGCACACCCGGCGCTCCGTCGGCGCCCTCCTTGTGCGCGCGCCGGGGCGGCTGCTACAGTACCGGACGACCTTTAATCCACGTCCTGAGAGACGGAAAGGGGGTGCAGCGTTGCCGTACGCCGACAGGTGACCGCGGCGACGCTTTTTCTTATGTCCGGACCCAGACCCGCGACCGAGACCGTCGTCCTGACGGCCGAGCAGCTGTCGCGCACCATCACGCGCATCGCACACGAGATCCTGGAGAAGAACCCGGACGCCGACAATCTCGCCGTGGTCGGCATCCACACCCGGGGCGCGTATCTCGCCGCCCGCATCCACGGGCTCCTCTCCCAGATCAGCGGCAGGGAGTACGAGTCGGGAGACATCGACATCTCGTTCTACCGTGACGACGTCGCGGTCCGGGGAGAGGTCGGCGTCATCCCGAGCGTCACGCCGCAGCCGGTGGTCAAGGACACGCACCTCCCCTTCGACATCGACGGCGCCACCGTGGTGGTCGTCGACGACGTGCTCTACACCGGGCGCACCATCCGCGCCGCCATCGACGCCCTGTTCGACTACGGCCGGCCGGCGGCCGTCCAGCTCGCGGTGCTCGTGGACCGCGGCCACCGCGAGCTGCCCATCCGGCCCGACTACGTCGGCAAGAACCTGCCTACCGCTCCGCAGGAGCGCATCAGCGTGCGCCTCCTCGAGCACGACGGCGTCGACGAGGTCGTCCTCGTCCGCAAGGAGAGGTGACCGATGCCGAGACGCAACCTCATCAGCATCGAGGATCTCACGCGCGGCGACGTCGAGCTGCTGCTCGACACCGCGGAGAGCTTCCTGCCGGTCCTCGAGCGGGACATCAAGAAGGTCCCGACGCTGCGCGGCCGCACCATCATCAACGTGTTCTGGGAGGCCTCGCCGCGCACCTCCGCCAGTTTCGATCTCGCCGCGAAGCGTCTCTCGGCCGACACCCTGGTCTTCAGGGGCAGCGCCCTGGGCGACCCGCACGGAGAGGCGCTCAAGGACGTCGCCATCACGCTCGACGCCTACTCTCCCGACATCGTGATCCTGCGGCATCCGTCCGCCGGCGCCTGCCGCGTGCTCGCCGCCAACACCCGGGCGAGCGTCATCAACGCCGGCGACGGCGGGCATCAGGACCCGACGCAGTGCCTGCTCGACCTCTTCGCCCTGCGGCAGAGCCTCGGCCGGGACCTCGACGGGCGCAGGGTCTTCATCATCGGCGACATCCTGCACAGCCGCGTCGCGCGCAGCGGCATCATGGGCTTCAAGATGCTGGGCATGGACGTCACGCTCGTGGCGCCGCCCACCCTGCTGCCGCGGGGCATCGAGGAGATGGGGGTGGACGTCCGCCACGACCTCAGCGAGCTGGGCGACGCGGACGTGGTCTACCTGCTCCGCGTCGAATCCGACCTGACCGAGCCCGGAGCCGCCTACCTGCCCTCGCTGCGGGAGTACGCCCGCGTGTGGGGCATCTCCAGCGCCCGCCTGCGGCCGGGGCAGCGGCTCATGCACCCCGGCCCTCTCAACCGCGGCGTGGAGATCAGCGCGGACGCGGCCGACGGCGAGAACCTCATCGCCAGTCAGGTCTTCAGCGGCCTCGCCGTCCGCATGGCGATCCTCTATCGGACCGTGATCGGCTACAGCGACGGGACCGCGACGAGGGAGGCGCTCTGATGGAACGGACGTGGTGCAAGCCTCTCCCGGCCGCCGACCTGCTCATCACTGGCGGCCGCGTCGTCGACCCAGAGAGCGGTCTCGACGACCTCCTCGACGTGCTGGTCGGCGACGGCCGGATCGTCCAGGTGGGCACCGGACTCGAGGCCGGCGACGACGTGCGCGTCGTGGACGCGACCGGCATGCTCGTCCTGCCCGGCTTCGTCGACCTGCACGCCCACTTCCGCACTCCCGGGCGCGAGGACGAGGAGGACATCGCGACGGCGTCCGCCGCCGCAGCCGCCGGCGGCTACGTCGCGGTGCTCGGCATGGCCAACACGGAGCCCGTGGTGGACAGCGCCCACACCCTCAGGGGACTCGCCCGGCAGGCCCAGGACGAGGCGGTGGTCCCGCTGGGCTTCTACGCCGCGATCACCAGGGGGCTCGAGGGCCGCCAGCTCACCGAGATGTGCGAACTCGACGAGGCCGGCGCCGCCGCCTTCAGCGACGACGGCCGTCCGCTGCCCACCGCGGCCATCATGCGGCGGGCGCTGCAGTACGGGAAGATGAGCGGCCGGTTCATGGCGCTGCACGCCGAGGACCCGTCGCTCACCGCCGGCGGCCAGATGCACGAGGGGCCCGCGTCCGCGCGCCTCGGCCTCGCGGGCATCCCCTCCATCTCGGAGAGCCTCGAGGTGGCGCGGGCGCTCGGCGTCGCCGCCTACGAGGACGCGGGCCTCCACCTCTGTCACGTGAGCACGGCGGACTCGGTGCAGGCGATCGCCCACGCCAAGGAGGCCGGGCTTCGCGTGACGACCGAGGCCACGCCGCACCACCTCACCCTGGTCGACGAGTGCGTGGCTTCCCTCGACCCAAACCTCAAGATGAGCCCGCCCCTGCGCTCGGAGAGCGACCGGGAGGCGCTCGTCGAGGCGCTCAGGTCCGGCCTCATCGACTGCGTGGCCACCGACCACGCGCCGCATGCGCCGGAGGAGAAGGACGTGCCCTTCGAGGAGGCGCCGTTCGGGTGTATCGGACTGGAGACCGCGTTCAGCGTCCTGTACGGGGGCCTCGTCGCGTCGAAGGCCCTGGACCTCGCGACGCTGGTGACGCGGATGAGCGCGGCGCCGGCCCGCATCGCCGGGCTGCCGGCGCCGTCGGTCTCGGCCGGCGCGACGGCCGACCTCTGCATCGTCGACCCCTCGGCGGTCTGGACGGTCACGCCCGCGTCCCTGCAGTCACGCTCCTGCAACTCCCCCTGGCTGGGGCAGGAGCTCACCGGCAAGGTCCGCCTCACGGTGGCCGCCGGCCGCGTAGCGTGGGACGACCTTGCCTAGCCCGGCCGTCATCGTCCTGGAGGACGGCGCCGTCTTCGCCGGGGAGGCGCTCACCGGCGCCGGCTCCGTGGGCGGCGAGATCGTGTTCAACACCAGCATGTGCGGCTACCAGGAGATCGCTACCGATCCGTCGTACTGCGGCCAGCTCGTCACCTACACGTTCCCGATGAACGGCAACTACGGGGCCGACGCGGACCGTGACGAGTCGGACAAGGCGCACGCCCGGGCCATCATCGCCCGGGAGCTCACCAACTACCGCTTCAACCGCGCCTCCCGCCAGACGTGGCTCGACTGGCTCGCCGAGCACGGTGTGCTCGCCGTCACCGGCGTGGACACGCGCGCCCTCACCCGGCACATCCGGGAGAAGGGCGCGCTGCGCGCCGTCGTGAGCACCGACGTGGCCGACGCCAAGCACCTGCGCAAGGCCGCCCAGGGACTGCCCGTCATGGGCGGCCTCGATCTCGCCAAGGTCGTCAGCTGCGAGGAGCTGTACGAGGCGCCGGCGCCCGAAGGGGCCCCGGCGCCCGACCTGCACGTCGTCGCCTACGACTACGGCATCAAGCGCTCGATGCTCCGCTACCTCGCCGAGTGCGGCTTCCGCGTCACCGTGGTCCCGGCGGCGACGAGCGCCCAGAAGGTGCTCAAGCTGGCGCCGGACGGCGTGTTCCTCAGCAACGGCCCCGGCGACCCGGCTGCCGTCACCTACGCCGTCAAGGCCATCGAGCGCCTGCTCGGCAAGGTGCCCATCTTCGGCATCTGCCTTGGGCACCAGCTTCTGGCGCAGGCGCTCGGGCTGCGGACGTTCAAGCTCAAGTTCGGCCACCGGGGAGCGAACCACCCGGTCAAAGACCTGCGCACCGGCGTGATCGAGATCACCACCCAGAACCACGGGTTCGCCGTCCGCGACGAGCAGGTCCCCGGCGCCGAGATCACCCATCTCAACCTCAACGACGGCACCGTCGAGGGCGTCGCCTCACCCGAGCGCTACGCCTTCTCGGTGCAGTACCACCCCGAGTCGACGCCGGGTCCGCACGACTCCCTGTACCTGTTCCAGCGCTTCCGCGACGAGATCGACCGCTTCAAGCGGGGAGGGGACGCCTGATGCCGCGCCGCGACGACCTCCACAAGATCCTCATCATCGGCTCCGGCCCCATCGTCATCGGCCAGGCCTGCGAGTTCGACTACTCGGGCACGCAGGCCTGCAAGGTCCTCCTCGACGAGGGCTACGAGGTCGTGCTCGTCAACAGCAACCCGGCGACGATCATGACCGACCCGGCCTTCGCGACGCGCACGTACATCGAGCCGCTCGACCTCGCCACGCTCACGCGCATCATCGAGGTCGAGCGCCCGGACGCCCTGCTGCCCACACTGGGCGGCCAGACGGCTCTGAACCTGGCCATGGAGCTCAAGGGCGCCGGCGTGCTCGACCTCTGGGAGGTCGAGATGATCGGCGCCGACGAGGTGGCCATCCACCGCGCCGAGGACCGCCTCGAGTTCCGCACGGCCATGGACGAGATCGGCCTTCGCACGCCGCGCAGCATGCTCGCCGAGACCATGGAGGAGGCCGAGGCCGTGCGCGAGGAGCTCGGCCTTCCACTGGTCGTCAGACCTGCCTACACGCTCGGCGGCTCCGGCGGCGGCATCGCCTACGACGCCGACAGCTTCCGCCGCATCTGCGAGCAGGGTCTCGCTCTCAGTCCGATCTCGCAGGTCCTGCTCGAGGAGTCAGTGGTTGGTTGGCACGAGTTCGAGCTCGAGGTCATGCGCGACCGCGCGGACAACGTCGTCATCATCTGCTCCATCGAGAACATCGACCCCATGGGCGTGCACACCGGCGACAGCGTCACGGTCGCTCCGGCGCTCACGCTCACCGACGCCCAGTACCAGGAGCTGCGCGACGCGGCCAAGGCGATCATCCGCAAGATCGGCGTGGACACCGGCGGCAGCAACGTGCAGTTCGCCGTCAACCCGGAGACCGGCGAGGTCGTGGTCATCGAGATGAACCCGCGCGTCTCCCGCAGCTCCGCCCTCGCCTCCAAGGCCACCGGCTTCCCGATCGCCAAGATCGCCGCCCGACTGGCCGTGGGCTACACCCTCGACGAGATCGACAACGACATCACGCGCAAGACCCCCGCCTGCTTCGAGCCGACGCTCGACTACGTGGTGGTCAAGATGCCGCGCTGGGCGTTCGAGAAGTTCCCGCTGTCGGACCGCGAGCTCACCACCCACATGAAGAGCGTGGGGGAGGCCATGGCCATCGGACGCACCTTCAAGGAGGCGTTCCAGAAGGCCATGCGCTCGCGCGAGCTCGACACCCCGTCGGACCTGCCGGCGACGCCGCAGGACCTGCGCAAGGCGCTCGCCATCCCCACGGCCGAGCGGTACGAGCTCGTGCTCCACGCGTTCCGCCAGAGGATGAGCGTGAACGACGTGCACGAGCTCACCGGCATCTCGCCGTTCTTCCTCAGCGAGCTCGCCGACATCGTCGAGCTCGAGAAGGAGGTGCGGGAGGCGCCGCGGCTCACGCCGGAGCTCCTGCGGCGCATGAAGCGCTACGGGTTCAGCGACAGACGGCTCGGCGAGCTCACCGGCCGCGGCGAGCGCGAGATCCGCGCCCTGCGCGTCGAGCACGGCATCCTGCCCGTCTACAAGGCGGTCGACACCTGCGCCGCCGAGTTCCAGGCTGAGACGCCGTACTTCTACTCCACCTACGAGCAGGAGAACGAGGCCGAGCCGGGGGAGAGGGAGCGGGTCGTCATCCTCGGCTCCGGCCCTAACCGCATCGGCCAGGGCATCGAGTTCGACTACTGCTGCGTCCACGCGGCGCTCACCGCCAGGGAGCAGGGCTACGAGGCCGTCATGGTCAACTGCAACCCCGAGACGGTGAGCACCGACTACGACATCTCCGACCGCCTGTACTTCGAGCCGCTCACCTTCGAGGACGTCGCCAACATCGTCGCCAACGAACGACCCAAGGGCGTGATCGTCCAGTTCGGGGGTCAGACGCCGCTCAAGATCGCCCGCGCGCTCGCCGAGGCGGACATCCCCATCCTGGGCACGCCCCAGGAGTCCATCGACCTCGCCGAGGACCGCGGGCGCTTCGGCGCACTCCTCCAGAAGCTGGACGTGCGCTGTCCCGAGTACGGCCTGGCGAGCACGGCTGCCGAGGCCGCCGAGGTGGCCGCGCGAGTCGGGTACCCGTTGCTCGTGCGCCCGTCCTACGTGCTCGGCGGCCGCGCCATGCAGATCGTCTACAGCCCGCAGGAGCTCGAGCACTACATGACCACCGCGGTGAGCGTCAGCCCCGAGCACCCGGTGCTCATCGACAAGTTCCTCGAGGACGCCATCGAGGTCGACGTGGATGCCGTCGGCGACGGCAAGGACGTCTACATCGGCGCCGTCATGCAGCACGTCGAGGAGGCCGGCGTCCACTCGGGCGACTCCGCCTGCGTCATCCCGTCCATCTCCTTGGGCGAGGGCACGCTCGAGCAGGTGCGCAAGCAGACCAAGGCCCTCGCCCTCGGGCTCGGCGTGCGCGGGCTCATCAACGTGCAGTTCGCCTACCAGAACTACCAGCTGTACGTGCTCGAAGTGAACCCGCGCGGCTCGCGGACGGTGCCGTTCGTGAGCAAGGCCACGGGCGTGCCCATGGCCCAGATAGCCACCCGGGTCATCCTCGGCGAGGCGCTCAAGGACATGGGCCTCGAGCGTCGCGTGCCCGAGTACGTGAGCGTCAAGGAGGCCGTGTTGCCCTTCAACCGGTTCCCGGGCACGGACACGCAACTGGGTCCCGAGATGAAGTCCACGGGCGAGGTGATGGGCATCGCCGAAGCCTTCCCCGAGGCCTTCGGCAAGGCCGTGGCGGGCGGCGGGATGCCGCTGCCCACCGAGGGCAACGTGTTCCTCTCGGTCTGCGACAGCGACAAGTCAGCCGCCACCATCCTCGCGCAGCGGCTGCACGCACTCGGGTTCACGATCTTCGCCACCCGCGGCACGGCGACGGCGCTCACCAGTCTCGGCATCCCGGTCAACGTGGTGAACAAGGTCTTCCAGGGAGAGCCCAACGTGGTCAACCTCATCGAGAGCGGTGAGATCGGCCTCGTGATCAACACGCCGTTCGGTCGTGGCGCCCGTGCCGACGGGTATGAGATCCGCACCACGGCGCTGCGCAAGGGCATCGCCTCCATCACCACGCTCGCCGGAGCCTCCGCGGCCGTGTCCGCCATCGAGGCAGCCAAACGGCCGCGGGTGCAGGTACACTGTCTGCAGGACCTTCACGCGGCGGCGGAGCAGGCATGACCGAGGCTGGGCACACGCACGGCGACCACTCGCAGTGGGCGGAGACGTCCCACTGCCGGGTCGCCGCCGTTCGTCACTTCGGCGCCTTCGCCGTGCTCGAGCTCATCGCGCCGCGCGTCGCGCGGCGCGCCGCCCCCGGGCAGTTCGTCATGGTCACCGTGCCCGGGGGAGGGTCCTTCCTCCGCCGGCCCATCTCGCTGTTCGCCGCCCACGCCGACCGCATCAGCCTGCTGGTCGAGGCCCGCGGCGGCGGCACCGAGCGCCTCACCCGCCTCGATGTCGGCGACGCCGTCGAGGTGGCCGGCCCCTTGGGCAGCGCGTTCCCGACGGAGGACGTCTCGAACGCGCTCCTCGTGGGCGGCGGCATCGGGTGCGCGCCGCTCCAGTACCTCGCAGACGAGCTGTCGGCGGCGGGGGCTCACGTCACCGCCTGCTTCGGCTTCCGTGACTTCCGCTCCGCCCGCGCCGCCGGAGCCTTCACGATCGACCGCCTCTGGGTGGCGACCGAGGACGGCAGCGTCGGCAGAGCGGGCACCGTGCTCCACCTGCTCGCCGCGCTGGACGTGTCCCCCGGCACCACCGTGTACGCCTGCGGCCCCACCCCCATGGTGGCCGCCGTCCAGCGCTGGACGTTCGCCGAGGGCCTGCACGGCTACGTCTCGCTCGAAGCGCACATGGCGTGCGGTACCGGCTCCTGCCACGGCTGTGTGGTCGACACCGCCCGCGGCAAGCTGCGGGTGTGCGCCGAGGGACCCGTGTTCCGTCTCGACGAGGTGACCCCGTGACCGAGAGGGCGAACGGAGCGCCGCTCGATCCCTCGCCCGACCTCTCCGTGAGCCTCGGTCCGATCGTGCTCGACCACCCCCTGGTCGACGCGTCGGGGACCTTCGACCTGCTCGAATACGCGCGCCGCTACGACGGCGACTACTTCGCCGACTTCCCGTACGCGGCGTACGTCCCCAAGACCGTCACCGTCGACGCGCGGACCGGCAACCCGGCGCCGCGCGTCACCGAGACGCCGTCCGGGATGATCAACGCCATCGGACTCGAGAACCCGGGCGTCCGCGCCTGGATCGCGCGCCTCGGAGAGTGGGCGCACCTCCGGCAGCCCGTCATCGTGAGCGTGGGCGGCAACGAGCCCGAGCAGTACGCCGCCGTCGTAGCGGCGCTGGACGAGTACCTCGACGCGGCGGCACCGGGCGCCGCGCCCTCGATCCAGGGGTACGAACTCAACATCTCGTGTCCGAACGTCTCCAGCGGTCTGCAGATCGGCGCCGACCGCGCGGCGACCGCCGAGGTCGTCGGCGCCTGCCGCGAAGCGACGAGCCGGTTCCTGCTCGCCAAGCTCACCCCCAACGTGCGCGACGTCACCGAGATCGGCGCCGCCGCCCTGGACGCCGGCGCCGACGGTCTCTCGCTCATCAACACGCTCAAGGCGCTGGTGCTCGACCGCGACACCTTGAAGCCCTTCCTCGGCAACCGCACCGGCGGCCTCTGCGGACCGGCCGTCAAACCCGTCGCCCTGCGGATGGTCGCCGAGGTCGCGCAGGCCTTCCCGGACACACCGATCGTGGGCATGGGCGGCGTGGCGACCGGCCTGGACGCGCTCGAGTTCATCGCCTGCGGCGCCACGGCCGTAGGCGTGGGTGCCGCCAACTTCACCGCCTTCGAGGCGCCGCAGCGCATCCTCGCCGAGCTTCGTGAGGAACTCGCGGCCCGCGGTTTCGCGTCTGCCGCGGACGCCCGGGGCGTCGCGTTGAGCTCCTGACGCGGGCGTCGCTGCGCGGAGCCGGCAAAAGGCCAGCTAGGTGCCCGCTTTTGCCGGCCGGGCTTTGTTGAAACCCCTGCGGCGAATCACATATACTCTCGCGCGATGTCCCCCTCTTCGAAGCAGTTCAACACGGCCCCGGCCCGGTCGCTCGACCAGCGCATGGACGCCTTGGGCAAGGCCAACGAGGTACGCAGCCGGCGGGCCGCGCTCAAGGCCGACCTCAAGCGCGGCGAGGTGAACATCCGGCAGGTCCTCTCGGACCCGCCCGACTTCCTCCTCACGGCCAAGGTCGTCGATCTGCTCATGGCCGCGCCGAAGTGCGGCCGCGTCAAGTCGGCGCGCATCATGGAGCAGTGCCGCATCAGCCCGAGCAAGACCGTCGGCGGCCTCTCGGAGCGCCAGCGCCACGAGCTGCTCGCCTACTTCGGAGGCTGAGCCATCCCCTCCGTCTTCGTCATCTCGGGGCCCTCGGGCGCCGGGAAGGGGACCGTCATCGCCCTCGTCCGCCAACGGCTCCCGCACGTGGTCACCTCGGTCTCGGCGACGACACGACCGCCGCGGCCCGGCGAGGTCCATGGCCGCGAGTACCACTTCATGGACGAGCCGTCGTTCCGGGCCGCCGTGGCGGCAGGCGACTTCCTGGAATGGGTAGAGTACAGTGGCAACCTGTACGGCACGCTGTGCAGCGAAGTCAGGGCCAAGCTGGAGGACGGCGATGACGTGATCCTCGAGATCGAGCTCATCGGCGCCCGCGCGGTGCGGGCGGCCATGCCCGAGGCGGTCACGGTGTTCATCGCGCCGCCCAGCATGGCCGAACTCGCGGACAGGCTGCGCGGCCGCGGCACGGAGTCCGCGGCCGCCATCGCCCGTCGGCTGCACAGGGCGGAGACGGAGGTCGCCGCCGCGGAGGAGTTCGACCACGTCGTGGTGAACGACGATGCCGGGCGCGCCGCCGACAAGGTCGTCGCCATCATCGAAGCACGAAGGAAGGAAGACTAGTGGACAAGCCCCGCATCGACGAGCTGCTGCCCCACGCGGACGGCTCGCGCTACGAGCTCGTCATGATCGCCGCCAAGCGCGCGCGGCAGATCAACAACTACTACCACAGTCTGGGTGAGAACACCCTCGGCCTCGAGGAGCTCACGCCGCCGCTCATCACCACGCGCAGCACCAACCTGCTCACGATCGCCTTCGAGGAGATCGTCGACTCGAAGATCGAGCACGACCGCCCCGAGTGACCGTCGTGAGCCAGGCTCCGACGATGCATGCCGCCCCCACCGTCCTCGTCGGCGTCACGGGCGGCATCGCCATCTACAAGGCGGTCGAGCTGGTACGCGGCCTGGTCAAGGACGGCTTCCAGCCGCTCGTCGTGACGACGGAGGCCGCGCAGCGCTTCGTCATGCCGCTCACCTTCGCCGCCGTCGCGCAGGCGCCCGTCCTCGACGACCAGAGCGCCTGGCAGGCGAGCGGAGGCTGGTTCCGGCACATCGAGGCGGCCCGGCAGGCGAGCGTGATGGTCGTGGCTCCCGCCACGGCGAACACGCTCGCCAAGATGGCCGCCGGCATGGCCGACAACCTGCTCACCGCCATCTACCTCGCCTTCCGCGGCCCCGTCATCGTCGCGCCGACCATGAACTGGGCGATGAACGAGCACGCCGCCACGCGCGAGAACGTGCACGTGCTCGCGGAGCGTGGGGTGGAGGTCCTCCCGACCGAGGAGGGAGAGCTCGCCTGCGGCGAGGAGGGATCCGGCCGCATGGCCTCGCCGGAGGCGATCAGGCTGGCAGTGCGCCGCGCGTTCGCGGCGTCGGCCGCCGGACCGCTCGCGGGGAAGAAGGTCGTCGTCACCTCCGGCGGCACCCGCGAGCGCATCGACGCCGTGCGCTTCATCGGCAACCGCTCGAGCGGCAAGATGGGCCGCGCGGTGGCCGACGAAACGTACCTGCGCGGTGCGCACGTCACCCTCGTGACCACGCAGCCGGCTGACGGGACGCCGTACGACATCGTGCGCGTCGAGAGCGCCTCGGAGATGGCCGCGGCGGTCACCGAGGCCGTCCGTGACGCGGACGTCCTCGTCATGGCCGCGGCCGTCGCCGACTTCCGTCCCCGCGACGAAGAGGGCGGCAAGATCGAACGCGGCGACCGCGAGACCCTCACGCTCGAACTCGTGCGCACGGTCGACGTGCTGGCGTCGACCGCGAGGCCCGGCCTGTTCCGGGTCGGGTTCGCCGCCGAGGCGGGCCCGCGGCTCGACCGGGCACGCGCCAAGAAGGCCGCCAAGGGCGTCGATCTGCTGGTGTTCAACGACATCCTCGCCGAGGGTGTGGGCATCGGCTCGGACGAGAACGAGATCACGATCCTCGGCCCCGACGGCGAGATCCACGTGCCGCGCACGACCAAGCCGGCGTGCGCCCGGGCCATCGTCGACCAGATCGAGAAGGGAGTCGGCGGATGACCGATCGGGCTCCCGTCCTCGCCGAGGTCCAGGCCCGCGTGGCCAACGAGAACCTGCGCCGCCACATGCTCGCCACGGAGGCCATCATGCGGGCTCTCGCGACGCGTCTCGGAGAGGACGCGGACGCCTGGGGCCTCGCGGGACTCGGCCACGACCTCGACGCAGAGGAGACGGAGGGCGACGTCAGCAGGCATGGCAGGGAGGCGGCGGAAACGCTGGCCGGCCTGGGCCTGCCGGAGGAGGTCGTCCACGCGGTGGCGGCCCACAACCACGACACAGGTGTCGCGGCGACGGCGCCGATCGACGTCGCCCTCATCGCGGCGGACCAGCTCAGCGGGCTCATCACGGCGGCCGCACTCGTCCGCCCAGACAAGGACCTCGCCGGTGTCAAGGTGAAGTCGGTGCGCAAGCGCTACAGGGAAGGCGCGTTCGCTCGCGGCGTGGACAGGGGATCGATCGCACGGTGCGAGGACCTCGGCCTGGGACTCGACGAGTTCTTCGGCCTCGGGCTCGAGGCGATGCAGGGCATCGCCGGGGAGCTCGGCCTCTGAGAGGGTCCATGGACCGCGTGGAACGGCGCACTCCCGACTTCCGCGAGGAGAGCGAGGCCTACACGCTCTTCCGCCGCGGCATGGCGTTCCTGGAGGGCGGACATCCGGCGCAGGCGTCCATGTACCTGTGCCGCGCCCTGCGCCTCGAGCCGGGTCGCGTCTCCATCAGGGAGGCGCTGGGCCGGGCTGAGTTCGCGCTTGGGCGCTACGAGCGTGCCGAGCAAGTCTTCCGGGACGTGACCGACGACGTCCCGGACAGCCACTACGCGCACTACGCCCTCGCCCGCTGCCTGCGGGTCCTCGGGCGCGGGGAGGAGGCGCGGGGTCACCTGCGGCTGGCCCGCGCCCTGCACCCCGCCTGCGACACGTACCGCGCGCCGCTCGACGGCGTGGACTGACGCCCACGGGGTGGCGGAGCGCCCGAACCGCGCCCCCGCGTCGCCGCCTCCGGCGCTGCGTCAGGTCGGCGGCACCGGCGGCCGCGGAGCGTCCGCCGAGGGGGAGGCCCCGGGCGCTGTCGGCGTGACCGGACTCGGCGAGGAGGGGTCCGCCGCAGCCTGCGGGGCGCGGCCCTGCTCGAGCGCCTCCGGTCCCACATGCGCCATCTCCAGGAGCACGGCGATGCGCTGCCGCACCGGAGGGTGCGTGTCGAAGATGCCGGCCGCCTCCTTGGTCTTCTTGAGCGGGTTCTCGATGTAGAGGTGCGCCGTGGCGCGATTGGCGCTCTTCAGCGGCCTCGGATCGGCGGCGATGGCGTGCAGCGCCCGCGCCAAACCGAGCGGGTTGCGGGTGAGCTCCACGGCGGAGGCGTCCGCCAGCGACTCGCGGCGGCGCGACACCGCGAACTGCACGGCGTAGGCGGCGAGCGGCGCCAGGAACGCCAGCACCAGGGCGACGACCATGAAGATCGCCTGGCCCTGGTCGCCGCCGGAGCCGCCGCCTCGCCGCCGGCCCGCGCCGCCCCAGAAGCTCCAGCGGAGGAAGAAGTCGGCGACCAGGGCGATCATGCCCACGAGGACGCCGACCAGCGTCTGGAAGCGGATGTCGTAGTTGCGGATGTGCGACATCTCGTGGGCGACGACGCCCTGCAGCTGCTCGCGGTCGAGGCGCTCGAGCAGACCCCGCGTGACGGCGATCGACGCATGCTCGGGATCGCGACCCGTCGCGAACGCGTTGGGAGCAGGATCCTCGAGCAGGTACACCGCCGGCGCCTTCGGCAGGCCGGCGGCGATGGTCATCTCCTCGACGACGTTGAACAGGCGAGGCTCGTCGGCGTGCGTCACCTTGCGGGCGCCGCTCACGGCCAGCACCATCTTGTCGCCGCTGTAGTACCCGATGACGCTCCAGACGATGGCGACCACGCCGAAGACGCCGAGCAGGCCGAGGCCGCCCTGGGTGCCGCCGACGGCGGCGTACCCGATGGCGAACCCCAGCACGGCGAGGATGGCGACGACGAGCCCCGCCAGGAGCCAGGAGGCTCGGCGGTTGCGGGTGATCTGTTCGTACATGACCGGTCGCGGCGCGAAGCCGCCGTACTACCTCAGGTCGACGGTCGGGACCGCGCGCTCGGCCTCCGGCGCCTCGAAGAACTGGCGCGTGGTGAAGTTGAACATGCCGGCGATGAGGTTGGACGGGAACATCTGGATCTTGTTGTTGTAGGTGAGGACGCTGTCGTTGTAGAACTGCCGCGCGAAGGCGATCTTGTTCTCCGTGGACG